>NZ_JBQQBS010000129.1:0-4354 GCF_052245395.1 Streptomyces sp. 4N124 | reverse complement strand
CCCCCACCCCAACTCCCACGCCCACACCTACGCCGACCCCTCCCCCCACATCGACGCCCACCCCGAGCCCGGCACCCAAGCCCACGCCCACTCCCACTCCCACCCCGACGCCGACACCCCCACCGCCCCCGGCCGACTACCAGTGGAGCGAGCTGGCGTACGACGTCAGCGGCGACGGCACCGAGCCGGAGATGCGGCTCGGCGAGAGCAGTTGGGTGTGGCAGCGGTACGGCATCTCCATCGCCGACAAGCGGTACGCACACGGCGTGACCGTGCACGGCAGGTCCTCCGTGACCATCGACCTCAACCGTGAATGCACGTCCTACGACGCACAGGTCGGCGTCGACGACCTGACGCTGGGGCTCGGCAAGGTCTACTTCTCCGTCCACGCCGACGGGGTCCAGCTGTGGAGGTCCGGCCTGATCAAGGCCGGCGACCAGGCGGTCCCGGTCCATGTCGACCTCACCGGACGCAAGACCGTACGGCTGGTGGTCGAGCCGCACAGCCACTTCGACAACCTCATGCTGGCGGACTGGGCGGAGTCGAAGTTCGCCTGTGCGTAGGGCTTACGGCGCCTGCCCGGCCGGGTGGCTGAGCACCGCATCGGCGAGTTCGTCCTGCACATCGACGGGGGTGAGGGCGATTCCCCTGGTGCGCTCGGCCGCGTACCGGTCGGCGCCCAGGGCGGTGCGGGCGACGGCCTCGGTCCGCTCGGCCACCGTGCGCCCCGGCAGGGGACGGGGATGGCCCTCCCGCCACTCCTCGGAGGCGGCGAGCAGGCGGACGGCGCGGGCGTGGTCGCCGAGCGCGGACACGAGATGCGCCGCGCTTTCGGCAAGCTCTGCCGTGACCCATTCCGCGCACCGCCACCCCACAGCCTGACGCAGGGTGTCCGCGAGGATCGGCAGTCCGTGCTGCGGGCCGGACTCGGCGGCCGTGACCAACGCCTCGAGCGCGTTCAGCGCCACCGTGAACTGGGGCGGCGGAGTGCCGTGCTCCGTCTCCACGCGGGTCGCCTCGCACAACTCACGCGCGCGTGCGAGATCGTGCGCCTCCAGGGCCATGTGGGCCCGCAGCATCAGGACGAACGCCCGGGCGTCCGCCACTCCGTACCGGTCGGCGGCGGCGCTCGCCTCGTCCAGCGAGATCAGGGCGGCGGCGCGGTCGCCCGAGCGGTAGGCGATCTCGGCGAGCCGGGCCAGGAGGAACGGCGACTCGGCGTAGGCGCCCACCTCGTAGGCCAGCCGCAAGCCCTCGGCGTACTCCTTCTCGGCATCCTCGAAACGGCTGCGCGCCATGGCCGCCTCGCCGCTCGCGCTGCACACCTGGGCTCTGATCCAGCGGTCACCGACACGCCTGCTGAGCACCCGCACTTCCGCCAGGTCGTCATCGAAACCCTCAAGGCGGCCGGGTGTGTCGACGACCATGTGCGCACGGAACATCAGCAGCACGGCGAGCTCCCAGTCGCCGCCGTATGTACGGCAGTTGGCGACCGCCCGGTCCATGCTGGCCCGGGCGTCCACCGAGTTCCGCAGGTAGAAGGCGGTCAGGGGCCAGGCCAGACCCGGCATCCGGGCAGCCTCCGGACCGCCCGGCTCGTAGAAGGCCCGCACACGCGCGATGTACTCCCGGTACCGCGGATCCTCCACCGCACGCTTCGGCTCGGCCTCGGTCATCAGGAAGAGGTACAGCATCCTGAGATCCATCCGCAGGGCACGCAGCGGATGCCGGGACTCTCCGTCAGGATCGGCCAGGAAGGCCTCGACCGGGTCAGGAGCGCCGAGGGGCAAAGCGACGAGTCCCTCGCGGACGCGGCCCGAGTCGCGCCCCGGGCGATCGGTGCGAACGCGGTGATCGGCCGAGCCTCCACCGACCCGACCTGCCGGCCAGCTGCCCGCCCGACCTGCCGACCCGCCGTCGGACCGCCCCGCCGCCTCCCCGTTGCGCGAGCGACCCACCGGACCGCCCCCGCCCACCACATCCACATCCGGGCCCAAGTCCAAGCCCGAATCCAGAGCCGCGCCCATGCGCAGCACGCGCTCGATCCACTCCGCGCCCTCGCGGCGATAGTTGCGCAGGAACCAGAACCAGCCCAGGGCGAGGGCGAGGGCACCGGCCTCTGCCTCATCCCCCGCCACGAGGCCGCGGTGGAGGGCCGCGCGGATGTTGTCCAGCTCGGTCTCCAGACGGGAGATCCAAGGGAGTTGACCGGCGGAACGGAGCAGGGGCTCGGCCTGCTCGACGAGGGCGCGCGCCCACGCGCGGTGCCGGCGCTCGGCGGCCAGGCGCGCCCCGGGGACCTCGGCGGCGCGCTCGACGGCGTATTCGTGGATCGTCTCCAGCAGGCGATAGCGCATGCCGTCGCTGCCGTCCCGCTCGCAAGGGGC
This sequence comes from Streptomyces sp. 4N124, assembly GCF_052245395.1. Taxonomy (NCBI): domain Bacteria; kingdom Bacillati; phylum Actinomycetota; class Actinomycetes; order Kitasatosporales; family Streptomycetaceae; genus Streptomyces; species Streptomyces sp. 4N124. The sequence continues at coordinate 1,967 of NZ_JBQQBS010000129.1, read as the reverse complement.
CGCCACGATCAGGGACTTGTCGACGAGGGTCCCGAGGAGATCCGAGACCGGACCGCTGCACACGGCCTCCGCCGCCGAGAGGTCCCAGCCGCCCGCGAACACGGACACCTCACGCAGCACCGTCCGCTCCCGCTCGTCGAGCAGCTCCCAGGACCAGTCGACGACCGCGCGCAGGGTCTGCTGGCGGGGCAAGACGGTGCGGCTTCCGGAGGTGAGGAGGCGGAAGCGGTCGTCGAGACGGTCGGCGATCTGCCGGGGCGTGAGCAGCCGCAGCCGGGCGGCGGCCAGCTCGATGGCGAGCGGCAGCCCGTCGAGACGGCGGCAGATCTCCGCCACCGCCTCCGTGTCCTGGAGCACGGCGGCCGCGTCGGGACGGACGGCGGCGGCGCGCTCCGCGAAGAGGCGGTGCGCCTGGTCGGGGACGAGAGGTTCGACCGGGCGCACCGACTCGCCGGGTACGCCCAGGGGTTCACGGCTGGTGGCGAGGATCGTGAGCCCCGGGCAGCGGGTCAGCAGCGTTTCGGCGAGGTCGGCGGCGGCGCCGATGACATGTTCGCAGTTGTCAAGGATCAGGAGCTGACTGCGCGCGGCGCAGTGCTCTATGAGCAGGGCGACCGGGTCGTCCTGCGGGGTCGCCAGCTCGGTGGTCATCAGCACGGTCTCGCGCAGACCGAGCGCGCTGACCACCGCGCCTGGCACCGCCTCCGGCCGGTCGAGCGGGGCCAGCTCGACCAGCCACGCCTGCGGGAGCCCGGCGGCGGCTTCCTCGGCGAGACGGGTCTTTCCAGAGCCGCCCGGTCCGGTGAGGGTGACGAGTCGGGCCCTGTGCAATTCGAAACGGATGGCGTCGAGTTCGGGTTCCCGGCCCACGAAAGAGGTAAGGCGTGGACGGAGGTTGCCCTTACGGGGCGCCGGGGCCGGGACCGTCGGCTGATCGAGCAACGCCTGGTGCAGGGCGCGGAGTTCCGGGCCGGGATCGGTGCCGAGGCCTTCGGCGAGGGCGCGGCGTGCCGTCTCGTACGCGGCGAGGGCGTCCGCGGACCGGCCCGTGTCGCGCAGGGCGCGGATGAGGAGGGCGTGCAGCGGTTCGTCGTACGGGTGCGCCGCGGTCAGTTCCGTCAGCTCCGGTACGGCGTCCTGAGCCTGCCCGAGCCGCAGCCGTGCCTCGGCGTGGGCGCGGGTCGCCTCCATGCGCAGGGCCTCCGGGCGGGCCGCGGCGGTCCGGTCCGGGAGGTCGGCGAGGGCGGGGCCGCGCCACAGGGCGAGGGCGTCGTCGAGGTCCCTGGCAGCAGGGCCCGGATCGGCACGGTCGAGCGCGGCGGTGCCCTGTCGTACGAGCCGCTCGAAGACGTACAGGTCTACGTCGTCCCGCGTTGCCGTGAGGCGGTAGCCGCCGGGGTGGGAGGTGATGGCGTCCTTGCCGACGGTGCGGCGGAGACGGCCGACGAGGGCTTGGAGGGCGGCCGGGGCGTCCTGCGGTGGGTCGGCCGCCCATACGTCGTCGATCAGGGTGTCGGGGGTGATGATGCGGCCGGGGCGTAGGGCGAGGGCGGTCAGCAGGGCGCGGAGGCGGGGGCCGCCGATGGATACGGGCTTCCCGTCATCGTCTTCCGCCAGCGCAACGCCCAGAATTCTGTACCGCACCGAGCCATTGTCACCGGGACGGCTGTGAGGGGCACGGACTTTGTGTCGCCCGGGGTTGTCGCGTCACTGCCGGTGCCGATGCCGACGTTCTGGACGAGTCGCACCCGGCGCGATGGCTGGGGTGGGGTGGGTCGCGCAGCCCGGCGCTGACGGGGCGCCGCCTGCGCCCACCCGTGCCGCCCCAGGCGGCACGCATGCCCGCAGCTTGGCGGGGCGCCGCGCATGCGACCACGCACCCGCGGTCGCCCGCGGCGGGAAGGGGACGCGGTGGGGGTGTCCGCCCGCAGCGGTTGTCGCGTCAACACGGGCACCTCACCAGAGAC
>NZ_JBQQBS010000128.1:0-4623 GCF_052245395.1 Streptomyces sp. 4N124 | reverse complement strand
CCCACCCGCACCTACCCCCCTGCATCCACCTGGGCGACCTCACCGACGACGAGGCAGCCCAAGCCCGCTCCCGCTACGCCATCCCCGAAGGCACCCTCACCACCCCCGACACCCACCACCCCCTCACCCTCCGCCTCCTCTCCGAGATCCAGTCAGCCCTCCCCGAAGCCCACACCCACACCCACACCCACACCCCCACCACCCCCCTCGACCGCAACGACGTCTTCACGGCCTACCTGGACCTGATGAGCCTCCGCATCGCCACCCGCCTGGCCACCGAAGCCGCCCTGCACGGCACAGCCGTACGCAGACTCGCCGCAAAGGTCTCCGGCCGGATCCACGAAGCCGCCCGCCACAGCCTCGGCCCGGGCCAGGGCGAGCTGGACAGGGAGTCGTTCGAGGCCCTGTTCCCGCACGGCTCCGGCTGGGCGCCCGCCGTCCTCACCGAGGGCCTCCTCGTCCCCGCCGGCCCCGGCTACCGCTTCGCCCACGAGGAACTCGCCGACTGGATCCAGGGCATGCACCTGGACCTGGACGAAGCCCTGCACACCCTGATCAGGCACCCGCAGGACCCGCACCACCGCATCGGCCCGGTGGTGCAGTCCCTGCTCCATCTCGCCCGCCAGCAGGGCGCCCCCGAACTCGCCGCCCGCCTCCAGGAGTTGGTAGACGCCCTGGACACCGACCCGCACTCCTGGTGGCCCGCCCGCCTCCTCACCGAGGTCCTGCCCCGGCTACCGGACGCGACGCCGTACACGGGTGTTCTACGGCTGCTCGCCGACCGAGTCGTGGCGTGGCGCCGGCAACACCCCACCGTTCCGGGCGACTTCGGCCCCGCCTTCTGGACCGCCCTCGCCCTCCCCGAGGTCACCCGCTTCGACCTCCTGCGCCGACTCCTCCTCGCCGACCCCGCCCCGGACGACACCGACGGCCCCCGCTACCTCGACGCCGCCGCGCACCTGCTCGCCGCCGCCCCCACCGCCGTACAAGCGCATCTCACGCGATGGTTTGACGATGAGCGCCCCATTCCCGCCACCCCGCACGCGACCGTCGCGAAGGCGGCGCAGGCGCTGCTGCACACGCATCGGCACCGGGCCCTGGACGACCTGATGGAGGTGCTCGTCGACTGCGCGCACCGCCGCGCCGAGGAACTGCTCGACGTACTGGCGGAGGACGAGCCGTCGGCGGTGTGCCGGGCCGTCGACCGATGGGCGCACGACGAGCGGCCGGCCCGGCGGGCCGCGGCGGCGGTGTACGGGCTGCGGGCCGCGCCCCATGTCCGCACGGAGGCCGACCACGAACTGCTCCGCTACGCCGCCCTCGCCCTGCTCGCCCACCCGGCCGACCGCACCCTGCGCGGCGGCGCGCTCGCTCTCCTCGTACGGGATCCGCGGGCCCGGGCCCGTCATCTCCCGCTGGCGCTACGGCACTTCGCGTCCGGAGACCCGCAGTTCCCGCCCAGCGCGCTGGTGGGTGCCCTCGCGACTCACCCGGATCCGGTGCTGGACGCCTTCCGGGAGCGGCTGCGCCGGCCAGGCGGCGGGGAGGCGCTGCGTACGCTTGCCGATGTCACGACGCCGACCCTGGCGCGGCGGGTCGCGGGCCTCGTACGGGAGGCGGTGCAGCGGCGTCCGGAGACGGCGGCGGATGTGGCGGCGTACGTCGACCGGTGCCTCGACCAGGGGCCGGTCGCCCGTTCCGTACTGTTCCCGCTGGTCACCGGTCTGCTGGACGGCGGCCCGGATCAGGTGCGGGCCGCGCTGGCCACCGTACTGGCCGCTCGTGGCACCCCCGCCTCCCGCCCCCTGCGCCGTGAACTGCTCGACTTCCTGCTGGCCCACGAGCACACCCCGGCCGTCCTCGACGCCCTCCTGCACGCCGCCGCCCGGCATGGCGGGCGCGACCTGCGGGACCTCGTCCGCCACATCGGTCTCCTCCTCGTCCGCACCCCGGACGGCGCGGCCCGCTTCGACCGCGGTCTGGTCGACCTGGGACGCCATGTCCCGGGCTTCGCCGCGCTGGTCGCGGGCTGGCTCACCGACGCGCCCGCGCAATGGGCGGCGGTCGTCGGCCCCAGCGCGCGCCGCATGATCGAGAACCTGGCGGGTGTCCGCGTGCCCGTGTGAGCGTGCGCCCTGTCACAGCCCAGATGCCGATGCGGGCCGGGCGGACGCGGCATGGCACCCTTAGACCTGCGTAGGAACAGGCACAGACACGGACACCGGTTCGACGAGTGTGCGACAAGGAGCAGACACAGTGCAGCGCTGGCGTGGCTTGGAGGACATCCCCCAGGACTGGGGGCGCAGCGTCGTCACCATTGGGTCCTACGACGGAGTTCACCGCGGACACCAGCTGATCATCCGGCATGCCGTGGAGCGCGCCCGCGAGCTGGGCGTCCCCTCCGTGGTCGTCACCTTCGACCCGCACCCCAGCGAGGTCGTCCGCCCCGGCAGCCACCCACCGCTGCTCGCCCCGCACCACCGGCGCGCCGACCTGATGGGCGAGCTGGGTGTGGACGCGGTGCTGATCCTCCCCTTCACGACCGAGTTCTCGAAGCTGTCGCCCGCCGACTTCGTCGTCAAGGTCCTGGTCGACAAGCTGCACGCGAAGGCGGTCGTCGAGGGCCCCAACTTCCGCTTCGGCCACAAGGCCGCGGGCAACGTGGAGTTCCTGGCCGAGCAGGGCAAGGTCTACGACTTCGAGGTCGAGGTGATCGACCTGTACGTGTCCGGTGAGGCGGGCGGTGGCCAGCCGTTCTCGTCGACCCTGACCCGCCGACTGGTCGCCGAGGGGGACGTCGAGGGCGCCGCCGAGATCCTCGGCCGCCCGCACCGCGTCGAGGGCGTGGTCGTCCGCGGCGCCCAGCGTGGCCGCGAACTCGGCTTCCCCACGGCGAACGTCGAGACCCTCCCGCACACCGCCATCCCGGCCGACGGCGTCTACGCGGGCTGGCTGCACGCACAGGGCGAGGCCATGCCGGCCGCGATCTCCGTCGGAACCAACCCGCAGTTCGACGGCACCGAGCGCACGGTGGAGGCGTACGCCATCGACCGGGTGGGGCTGGATCTGTATGGCCTGCATGTGGCCGTGGACTTCCTCGCCTATGTGCGCGGGCAGCAGAAGTTCGACTCGCTGGAGGCCCTGCTGGAGGCCATGGCGGGCGATGTGAAGCGCTGCCGTGACCTGATCGGGGCTGCGGAGGGCACCGCCGTCTGATCCCGGCGGGACCTGCGCGAACGCCTGAGGGCCGGCACCTTTGTGGTGCCGGCCCTCAGGCGTTGCTGTCTTCTACTGCTGGGTCCAGCCCGGCGGTACGCCGCCCTGCTGCGGAGCCTGGGGCGGCGGCGCGGGCTGCTGTTGCTGCTGCTGCCATCCCTGGTCCGGTCCGGGCTGCTGCGGAGGCTGCTGCCACTCCTGCCCCGGCTGGGGAGCGCCGCCCTGCTGCGGATAGTGCTGCTGGGGCTGCTGCTGAGGCGCGTACCCCTGCTGGGGCTGCTGGTACTGCATGTTCGGATTGCCGAAGCCCTGCTGCGTGCGCGCGATGTCCTCGGCGATGAGGGCGGCGAGGTCGAAGTAGGCCTCGCGGGTCTTCGGCCGCATCATGTCGAGGTCCACCTCGGCGCCCGCCGAGAGGTGCTCGTCGAACGGGATCACCACGACACCGCGGCAGCGGGTCTCGAAGTGCGCGACGATGTCCTCCACCTTGATCATCTTGCCCGTCTCGCGGACACCGGAGATCACGGTGACCGACCGCTGCACGAGATCGGCGAAGCCGTTCGCCGACAGCCAGTCGAGGGTGGTCGAGGCGCTGCTCGCGCCGTCCACCGACGGCGTGGAGATGATGATCAACTGGTCGGCGAGGTCCAGCACTCCGCGCATCGCGCTGTAGAGCAGACCGGTGCCCGAGTCCGTGAGGATGATCGGGTACTGGCGGCCCAGCACGTCGAGCGCGCTGCGGTAGTCCTGGTCGTTGAAGGTGGTGGAGACGGCCGGGTCCACGTCGTTGGCGATGATCTCGAGGCCGGACGGCGCCTGCGAGGTGAAGCGGCGGATGTCCATGTAGCTGTTCAGCTGCGGGATCGCCTGCACCAGGTCGCGGATGGTCGCGCCGGTCTCGCGCCGGACCCGTCGGCCGAGGGTGCCGGCGTCCGGGTTGGCGTCGATCGCCAGGATCTTGTCCTGCCGCTCGGTGGCGAGCGTGGCGCCCAGCGACATGGTCGTCGTGGTCTTGCCGACGCCGCCCTTGAGGCTGATCACCGCGATCCGGTAGCAGGACATCACCGGCGTACGGATCAGCCCCAGCTTCCGCTCCCGCTCCGCCGCCTCCTTCTTGGCGCCGAGCTTGAAGCGGGACGGGCCCTGGTTGTTCTTACGGGCCTTGGGCTGGTTGCGCAGCAGGCGGTCGGAGGACAGCTCGACGGCGGCGTTGTAGCCGAGGGGGGTGCCGGGGGCGGCTTGCTGCTGCTGGGGGGCGCCGGGGCCGGCCTGGGGGCCGGGTGGGGCGGTCCAGCCCTGGTTGCCCGGGTTGGGCTGGTTGCCGTAGGGGGCGGGAGGGGTGGGGTGCTGCTGGGGGGTTTGCGGGGGCGTCTGGTGCTGGGGCTGGGGCTGGGCCTGGGCCGGGGG
>NZ_JBQQBS010000127.1:0-5088 GCF_052245395.1 Streptomyces sp. 4N124 | reverse complement strand
GCGTCACGCCCTCCGCCACGGAGAGCGAGTCGAGCCCGGCCGAGCCCTCGGAGCCGGCCGAGCCGAGCGAGGAGCCGGACGTCCCGTTCTGCGAGGAACTCGACGAGGAGTTCTCCGACGCCAAGGTGTCCGCGGACATCAAGGGCCTGCCGGGCAAGATCGTCGCGGGTGACGGCTTCCACGGCTTCAAGCTGGTCGTCACCAACGAGTCCGGCACGGACGTCGAGGGCGTCGCCTTCTACGCCGAGGTCGAGAACTTCGAGCTCGACGAGTCGAAGTTCCTGAGCCGCCACGTCGACCTGGAGTTCAAGAACCCCGAGTCCGGCTCCTGGGAGCGGATCGGGGACGCCGAGTGGGCCGGTGCCTACTTCTTCGGCGTCGAGACGCTGAAGTCGAAGGCCAGCCAGACGCTCGACCTGCGCGTCAGCATCGACGCCAAGGCCCCCGCCGGTGACGCCTACTCCTTCGGCTCCGGTGCCTACCTCGACAACGTCGACGGCCAGGACTGCATCGCCGAGGGCTGGGCCCAGTACGACTTCGAGGTCCTGAAGGCCGGCTCCGCCAACCCGGACCCGGGCACCGCCACGCCGGGCGACAACGGCAGCAAGGGCACGGGGAAGAAGCCGCAGGGCAGCATCTCCGACCTGCCGACCGGCAACCTCGCCGACACCGGCGCAAGCTCCGCACTGCCGGCCATCGGCCTGGTCAGCGGCGTCGCCATCGTCGCCGGTGCGGGCGCGGTCTTCGCGATGCGCCGCCGGAAGGCCGGCGCGAACGCGTAACCGGAGCTCGCCGCAAGACTAAGAAGGACCTGCGCTCGGAGGGGGGTGCAGGTCCTTCTTGTTGGCGCCGGTCACTTCTTCGGCGGTACCGCCGGTATCCCCAGGAACGGCAGCTTCAGCGCGCCGAACGCGTCGGCCGGGACCATCGGTGACTTGGGCTCGACCGGCTTCAGCCGCTCGTACGGCACGCCCTGCGCGGGACGCGGGTCCGCCTCGCCCTTGTTGGGCCAGTACGACATCGCCCGCTCGGCCTGGGCGGTGATGGTGAGGGACGGGTTCACGCCCAGGTTGGCGGAGACCGCGGCGCCGTCGACAACGGAGATGCCGGGGTGGCCGTACAGACGGTGGTACGGGTCGATCACGCCGGTCTCGGGTGAGTCGCCGATCGGGCAGCCGCCGAGGAAGTGGGCGGTCAGCGGGGTGCCCATCAGTTCGCCGACGTTGGAGCCCGCGAAGCCGTTGATCGACTCCGCGATCGCCGACGCAGCCTCCGAAGCCGCCTTGATCTGCTTGGGGTTGGGGGCGCCGTGACCCTGGCGGGCGGTCAGCAGGCCCTTGCCGACGCCGTCCGGTTTCAGGTACGTCGACAGGGAGTTGTCCAGCGACTGCATCACCAGGCCGATGATGGTCCGCTCCGACCAGCGGCGGTTGGAGAGGGAGCGCAGGACGAGGAGCGGGTGCCGGGCGGAGTTCTTCAGCCAGGCCCCGACGCGGGACGCGCCGTCCACGTAGGGGACCTGGAGGATCGACAGGCCGCCCATCGAGTTGGAGCCCTTGCCGTAGCGGACCGGCTCGATGTGTGTGTTGGCGTCCGGATGGATCGAGGACGTGATGGCGACGCCGCGGGTGAAGTCGGCCTTACGCTCGCCGGTGACCTTGCGGTAGCGCCGGTTGTCGGTCTGCGCGCCGACCAGCGCCTCGGAGTTGGTGCGGGTCAGTTCGCCCAATCTGCCTGAGATGTACGGGAGTTGGCCGGTCGCTTTCATGCGGTGCAGCAGGGTCTGGGTGCCGTAGGTGCCTGCGGCGAGGACGACCCGGCGGGCCTTGAAGGTGCGGCCCTCGCCCTTCTTCTTGTCGCCGGTCGGCAGCGTGGCCACCGCGTACCCGCCCTGCGAGTCGTCCGTGACCGACACGACCGTCGTCATGGGGTGCACGACGGCGCCCGCCTTCTCGGCGAGGTAGAGGTAGTTCTCGTTGAGGGTGTTCTTGGCGCCGTGGCGGCAGCCGGTCATGCACTCGCCGCATTCGGTGCAGGCCTTGCGGGCCGGGCCTGCGCCGCCGAAGTACGGGTCGCCGGTCTGCTCGCCGGGCGCGGCCTTCGTGGTCCCGTCGGCGTCCTTGCCGTCCCCGAAGAACACGCCGACCGGTGCGAGGTGGAAGGTGTCGCCGACGCCCATCCGCTCGGCGGCCGCCTTCAGATGGACGTCGGACGGGGTCATGGTCGGGTTGAGCCGTACGCCGAGCATGCGCTGGGCCTGGTCGTAGTACGGCTGCAACTCCTCCTGCCAGTCGGTGATGTCACGCCACTGGGGGTCCTCGAAGAACGGCTTCGGCGGTACGTAGAGGGTGTTGGCGTAGTTGAGCGAGCCGCCGCCGACGCCGGCGCCCGCCAGCACCATGACGTTGCCCAGCAGGTGGATGCGCTGGATGCCGAACATTCTGAGCCGCGGGGCCCAGAGGTAGTTCCTGAGGTCCCAGGAGTTCTTGGGGAGGGTTTCGCGGGTGAAGCGGCGGCCGGCTTCCAGGACGCCTACGGTGTAGCCCTTTTCGGTGAGGCGGAGGGCGGTGACTGAGCCGCCGAAGCCGGAGCCGACGACTATGACGTCGTAGTCGTAGGTGTCCTGGGGCACGTGTGCTCCTCGTTGAGTGTCCGTGCGGGTGATCGGTGGTTGCTCGCGCCCACGCGGCGGAGCCGCAAATTGATACAGCCCCGCGCCCCTGTCGGGGCGCCTTTACCTGAACCGGAATGCCTTCATCAGGCGCAGGCTGCGGCTCATGAACTGCGCGTACTTCTCGTCGTCCATCCCCAGTGACGGGGCCATCGGCAGCAGTCGCTGCTGTGCCACCGTCTGGGCCTCCGTGTACTTGAGGATGCCCTCGGAGCCGTGGCGGCGGCCGAGGCCGGAGTCCTTCATGCCGCCCATCGGGGACTGGACGCTGCCGTAGGCGGGGGCGTAGCCCTCGTTGACGTTGACCGTGCCGGTGCGCAGGCGGGCGGCGACCGCGCGGCCGCGGGTGCCGTTCTTCGTCCAGACGGAGGAATTCAGGCCGTACGGCGTGGAGTTGGCGAGTTCGACGGCCTCGTCCTCCGTCGTGAAGCGGTACAGGGAGACGACCGGGCCGAAGGTCTCCTCCGTGCAGACCGACATGGGTTCTGTGACGCCGTCGAGGATGGTGGGCTCGTAGAAGTACGGGCCGATGTCGGGGCGGGCCACGCCGCCCGCGACCACCTTCGCGCCCTTCTCCACAGCCTCGTCGACGTGCCGCGTCACGGTCTCCAGCTGGCGTTCGCCGACCAGCGATCCCATGTCGGCGCCGTAGGCGAGGGACTTGCCGAGCCGCATCGCCTTGGTGCGGGTGGCGAACCGCTCCAGGAAGGTGTCGGCGATCGACTCGTGGACGTACAACCGCTCGATGGAGATGCACAGTTGGCCGGCGGAGGAGAAGCAGGCGCGGACCGCGCCCGCCGCCGCCTTGTCGATGTCGGCGTCGTCGAGGACCAGCATGGCGTTCTTGCCGCCGAGTTCGAGGGAGACGCCGATCAGGCGTGCGGCGGCGCCCTGGGCGACCTCGCGGCCGGTGCGGGTGGAACCGGTGAAGGAGACGTAGTCGGCGTGCTTGACGAGTTCCGGGCCGACGACGGGGCCCTCGCCGAGGACGACCTGGAAGACGTCGGCGGGCAGCCCGGCCTCGATCAGCAGGTCCCGGGCCCACAGCGCGGTCAGGCACGTCTCCGTGTCCGGCTTCATGACGACCGCGTTGCCCGCGACGAAGGCGGGGAGCGCGTCGCCGACGGAGAGTTCGAGGGGGTAGTTCCAGGGGGCGATCTGGCCCACGACACCGCGCGGGTGGCGCAGTTCGGTGACGCGGGTGAGCGTGGGCATGGCGCCGGCGTGCCGCTTGGGCCGTAGATACGCGGGGGCCCTACGGCCGTAGTGGCGCGCCGCGACGGCTACCGCCTGCACCTCCTCGTGGGCGTGCAGCCGCGCCTTGCCGGTCTCCAGCTGGATGAGGTCGAGGACCTCGGCCTGGCGGGCCAGCACCAGGTCGTGGAAGCGGAGCAGGACGGCGGCGCGCTGCCGCACCGGAACCTGCGCCCAGACGGACTGGGCCTTGCGGGCCGCCTCGAAGGCCTGCCGTACGTCCTCCGGTGTGGACTCGGGCAGGTCGGCCAGCTTCTCGCCGGTGAACGGCGTGTGGTTGGCGGTCCGGCCGGATCCGGCCACGCCCTTGGTGAGCTGCGCGATCAGCTCGGGGGTGACCACGTCGGCGGCGGTACGGGCGCCCGCGGGGGCGGGGGCGAGCGGGTTGGTGCCGGTCTTTTCCGGGGCCTGCGAGTCCGTCATGAGCCGCAGGGTATGCCGCGGCGGAGGCTTTGTGTACCCGGCGGTAATAGGGATTCACCGAGTGCTCACACGGCGCCAGCGATCACTGGCAACAAACGCGCTGATCAGGGCGTTGAGCCGAGACGATCAGCGATGGTTCAGTTCGGTCCGATCTCGAGACGGTCACGGACACCCTTGAACGCCGCCGTGCCCTTCTTCTCGTCCGCCGTCCCCTTGGGCATGTCCACGCGCAGCTCGTACATACGGCTGTCGTCGGTCAGGATCATCAGCTCCATGACCCGCGTGGGGTACTCCTTCAGGTCGTAGGTGGTGTCGGCGAGCACCGCCTCATGGCCGTCGACGCTGGTGCGCGTGTACTGCGTCCGCGCGTCCCCGTTGTACCTGTCCCAGCCGGCGTGCGCCTCCTTGGCCTGGCCCATCGGGGAGCGGGGCGCCTTGTCCCACTGGGTCAGACGGATCTGTACGGTCTCGCTGTCGTCCGCGTAGACCACGATCCGGGGCTGGCTGGCCGCGTTGCCCTGCCGGGCGTACTCGTCGTAGCCGGCCGGGACGGAGAGGACGGCCTTCATGTCCTCCTCGCGGTGCGCGGTCCAGGGCGCGGATCCTTCGGTGCTGGGGACGGAGGGCGTGCGATCGTTCGCCGCCCCGCTCTCGGTGTCGGCGAGGGAGGTGCCGAGCCAGATACCGCCGGCCAGGAGGGCGCCGAGCAGGGCGGCGGGGAGGGGGTGACGGAGGAGGCG
>NZ_JBQQBS010000126.1:0-5397 GCF_052245395.1 Streptomyces sp. 4N124 | reverse complement strand
ACCCCCACCCCCACCTCCGGCCCGCGCCCGCACTACACACGGCCTGCACACCCACTTGAGCCCGGCCGGAACCCCACGGCCCCCCACCCCGCCGTGGGGTTCACTGGCGGCCATGGCCCCACTCGCGCACACCTCCTGGCGCGCGGCCCCGTTCAGGTCCCGGCTGCGGCTGCCTTCCACGAGAGGCCTTGAGGCTTCCTGGGCTGAGCAGCCCGGGCAGTGCCGGCCTGCCCGATAAGACGCTTGAACGAGACATATGCATGAAAGATGAGGCAGGGGTTGGGCATGGGACATCGCGAGGCTCTGCTCGAAGGTGCGAAGCAGTGCCTGACCGAGAAGGGGTACGCACGCACGACGGCCCGTGACATCGTCGCCGCCTCAGGTGCGAACCTTGCCTCGATCGGCTACCACTACGGCTCCAAGGAGGCGCTGCTCGCCGAGGCCCTCATCCAGGCCAACTCCGAATGGGGCAAGGCACTGGAACGGTCCATGGCCGGAAACCCGGATGCGGCGGGCCAGGCGCACGAGCAGTTCGAGGCGATCTGGATCAGGGTGATCGAGCTGCTCTCCCGGCACCGCCGGCTGTGGTCCGCCAACTTCGAGGCGTTCCCGCAGATCGAGCACTCCCCGGAAATCCGTGAGGCCCTCGCCAAGGGTATGCAGGAGGCCCGGGCCGGCCTGGGGGAAAGCCTGCTGGCGCGACTGGGGGAAAAGAATGACGAGCGGGCCGCGCGTGCGGTCGGATCATTCTTCCAGGCGCTGCTCACCGGGGTGATGGCCCAGTGGCTGATCGACCCGGAATCCGCCCCGACCGGCCAGGACCTTTCCCGCGCGCTGCTTTCGGTCACGGTCGGCCTGCGCGAGAAGGAACTTCCCGTCTGACGGGCGGAAATTCACTGGTTTCCACTTCCGGCGCACCAGGCGATGGGCTCGAAAGGCCACCCCTAATTTGTTAGGGGTGGCCTTTCCATGGGGCCTGGCACCATCATTTCCATACGGTGATGCACACCGGCAGCGAGAGGGGGAAGCCGACGATGGCCATCAAGGAGACGGCCCTGACTGCCGCGGCGCCTGAGATCTTGGCGGAAGCCGCAAAAGACCCGCTCACCGGATTCCGCCCCACCGGCCTTCCGTAACACGTCGTGAGAGGTATCTGATGGGCAACCGTTGGTTCGAGACTGTCGCGCATGCCCAGCGGCGGGCGCGGCAGCGGCTTCCGAAGTCGGTCTACCAGGCTCTGCTCGCCGGGTCGGAGGCCGGGGTCTCCTACCGGGACAACACCGCCGCTTTCCAGGAGCTGGGCTTCGCCCCGCATGTGGCGGACCTGTCTGCCGACCGGGACACGGCGACGACGGTCATGGGCCAGGAGATCGCCCTCCCGGTGATCATCTCGCCGACGGGCGTCCAGGCCGTCCATCCCGACGGAGAGGTGGCGGTCGCCCGGGCCGCCGCCGCGCGCGGCACCGCCATGGGACTGAGCTCCTTCGCGAGCAAACCGGTCGAGGAGGTCGTGGCGGCCAATGCGAAGACCTTCTTCCAGATGTACTGGATGGGCTCCAAGGACTTCATGGTCCGCACCATGGACCGCGCCCGGGACGCCGGTGCCGCGGGCCTGATCGTCACCCTCGACTGGTCCTTCTCGCACGGCCGCGACTGGGGCAGTCCCTGGATCCCCGAGCGGCTCGACCTCAAGGCACTGGCCAAGCTGGCCCCGCAGGGCCTCACCCGGCCGTCCTGGCTGCTCGACTACGCCCGCTCCGGCCGCCTGCCGGACCTCACCACTCCCAATCTGGCCGGCGAGGACGGCATCGCTCCGGCCTTCTTCGGCGCGTACGGGCAGTGGATGGGCACCCCGCCGCCCAGCTGGGACGACATCCGGTGGATGCGTGACGAGTGGCAGGGGCCCTTCCTGCTCAAGGGCATCTCCCGCCCCGACGACGCCCGCCGCGCGGTGGACCTGGGCGTGAGCGCGCTGTCGGTGTCCAACCACGGCGGCAACAACCTCGACACCACTCCCGCCCCCATCAGGCTGCTGCCCGCGATCGCCGACGCGGTCGGCGACCAGGTGGAGGTCCTGCTCGACGGCGGCATCCGGCGGGGCAGCGACGTCGTCAAGGCCCTCGCGCTCGGCGCCCGGGCGGTCCTGATCGGCCGCGCCTACCTGTGGGGCCTGGCCGCGGCGGGCCAGGCCGGGGTGGAGAACGTCCTCGATGTCATGGCCGGCGGTATCGGCTCGACACTGCGAGGTCTGGGGCGTTCCTCGATCCACGACCTCGGCCCCGAGGACGTCCTTCTCCCGCCCGGCTTCACCCGCAGTGCCGGTGCCGCGGAGCAGGGATGACAGAGCTGGCGCACCTCGCCTGGACCGCGGTGCCGCAGCGGCCCCTGGTCCTGGTGCCGCTGGGCTCCTTCGAACAGCACGGCCCCCACCTGCCGTTGGACACCGACACACGGATCGCCGACGCGGTCGCCCACGCGGTGGCGCACGCGGTGGGGGAGCCGGCGGTGGTGGCGCCGCCAATCGTGTACGCGGCCAGCGGAGAACACCAGGCCTTTGCCGGCACCATCTCCATCGGCAACGAGGCGTTGCGCTTCCTGCTCGTCGAACTCGTCCGTTCGCTCGCCCTCTGGGCGGGCCGCATCGTGTTCGTCAACGGTCATGGCGGCAACGTCCGTTGCCTGTCCGCCGCCGTCGCCCAGCTGGTTCAGGAGGGCCGGGACGTGGCCTGGGTCCCCTGCTTTTCCGGGGGCGGCGACGCGCACGCCGGACACACGGAGACCTCGCTGATGCTCCATCTCGCCCCGGACCTGGTGGACGTGAGACGGACAGAGCGGGGAAACACGGCACCCCTGGCGGAACTGATGCCCGCGATCCTCGCCAAAGGCGTCGGCGCGGTGTCGCCCTCGGGTGTGCTGGGCGACCCGACGACCGCCACGGCCGCAGAAGGGGCCCGGCTCTTCGACGAGCTGGTGGCCGCGGCCGAGGGGGCGCTGCGGTGAGCCAGGACAGACGGACCGCTCTGGTCACCGGGGCGGCCCGGGGGATCGGGGCGGCCACGGTACGAGCCCTGTGCGCCGAGGGATACGGGGTGCTCGCGCTGGACAGCTGCGCGGGCGAGACGCCGCAGCGCGGCGCCGGCGTTCAGTACGCCCTGGCGAGCCGCCGCGACCTGGAGGAACTGGCCGCCGAACACCCGGACCAGATCCTCGTCGAGGTCGCCGACGTACGCGAGCGGACCGCGCTGGCCGCGGCGGCGGCCCGGGCGGTCGGGCACTTCGGCCGGCTGGACGCCGTGGTGGCCGCGGCGGCCGTCATCCTGGGCGGACAGCCCCTGTGGCAGACCCCGCAAACGCACCTGCAAACGCTGTGGGACGTCGACGTCATGGGCGTGTGGAACACCGCGGCGGTCTGCGTGCCGTACTTCCTCGAGGGGCCCGCGCCGAGCGGCTGCCGGTTCGTCGCCGTCGCCTCCGCCGCCGGCACCCGCGGGCTGTTCCACCTGGGCGGCTACGGGGTGGCCAAGCACGCCGTCGTCGGGCTGGTGCGCGCACTCGCCGCCGACCTGGCCGGCACCGGCGTGAGCGCCGTGGCCGTGTCCCCCGGCTCGACCCGTACCGCCATGCTGGAGGCGACGGCGGCCATCTACGGCCTCGACGATGTCGATCACTTCACCGACGCGCAGCTGACCGGCCGGCTCAACGACCCGCAAGAGGTCGCCGCACTCATCGCCTTCTGCTGCTCCCCGCACGGCGGCGTCGCCAACGGCGCCGTCATGAGCGCGGAGGGAGGCTTCCGCGGATGACCTTCCCGGCCGGCTCCGTGGTCGAACTCGGCCCCCAGGTGCGGCAGTACGACGCCGGACGCGTCCTGGTCGGCGGCGCCCCGCCCCGCCTCGTCCGCCTCTCCCCCCGCGCCGGACCCCTCCTCAAAGGCCGCAGGATCCGGCTCGAGGACCCCCTCTCCGTCCGGCTCGCACACCGCCTCGTGGCCCTGGGCATGGCCCATCCCGTCACCGCCGGCCTCCCTTGCTTGGACACGGCCCTGCTGACCGTCGTCGTACCGGTCCGGGACCGCGCGCGGGAGCTGGACCGGCTGCTGGCCGGCATCGGGGGAGGGCTGCGGGTGATCGTGGTCGACGACGCCTCCCACGACCGGGCGGCGGTACGCCGCGTCACCGCCCGGCACGCCGCCCGGCTGGTGTGCCTCGACACCAACCGGGGTCCGGCGGCGGCCCGCAACGCCGGCCTGCGTGAGGTCCGTACGCCGTACGTGGCCTTCGTCGACTCGGACGTCACTCTCGGCCCCGACACCCTGCCCACGCTGCTGCGGCACTTCCACGACCCCCGGCTGGCGCTCGCCGCCCCACGCGTGCTGGGCCTGTCCGAGACCGGCTCCTGGATCTCGCGGTACGAGGCGGCACGCTCCTCACTCGACCTCGGCCCCGACCCCGCCCTCGTCCACCCCCGCTCCCGCGTGTCGTGGGTCCCCAGCGCCTGCCTGGTCGCCCGCGTCGACGCCCTCGGACCGGGATTCGCCGAGCCGCTGCGGGTGGGCGAGGACGTCGACCTGGTCTGGCGGCTTGCCGCCGAGGGACACCGGATCCGCTACGACCCCTCCGTCACGGTCCGCCACGACCATCGGACCCGGCTCACGAACTGGCTGGCGCGCAAGGCCTACTACGGCTCCGGCGCGCACACCCTCGCCCTGCGGCACGGCTCCGTCGTCGCCCCGGCCGCCCTGACGCCATGGGCGGCGGGGGTGGCGGCCGCCCTGCTCGCCCAAAGACGCTGGTCCGTGCCGGTGGCGGCCGCGGTGCTCACCTCTGTGTCCCGGCGCTACACCCGCGAAGCGACCGCGGGCACCGCCGATCCGCGCCGGCTCGCCGCCTCCCTGACCGGGCTGGCACTGGCCGCCACGGCGGAACAGACGGCGGCCCTGCTGCTGCGCCACTGGTGGCCGCTGACCGCCGCCGGCTGCCTCCTCTCGCGCCGCGTCCGCCGCGTGACCGCGCTCGCGGCCGCCGCCGACTCACTCCTCGAACACCGGCGCTGCGCCCCGGACTTGGACCCCCTGCGCTTCACCCTCGCCCGGCGCCTGGACGACCTCGCCTACGGGGCCGGCGTATGGGCGGGAGCGATCCGGGGAAGATCGGCGCGCTGCCTGCTCCCCGACATCCGCAGCCATGCCCGATGACCACAACCTCCGCGGCCACCTCTTCGACCTCCCCTGCGAGCACACCTGTGCGGCAATGGCTTTCGCGAGGGGCGGGCTAGTACTGCAACGGTGGTTGTCGTGACTGCTGGCCAGGTCGTTCGTTGGTGTGGTTATGGGTGGGGACCTTGCTGATGTCAGGCTGTGGGCGGGTGAACTGGCCGCTCTGCATGAGCGGTTCGTGC
>NZ_JBQQBS010000125.1:0-5661 GCF_052245395.1 Streptomyces sp. 4N124 | reverse complement strand
CGACATCCATCATGCGTCAGATCCCCGTCGACACGACCGCAATGACGATCATGCTGATCCAGCCCCCGGAGAAGAAGGTCAAGAACCGCGAGACCGGCGAGATCGCCGTGGACAAGCAGTCGGGCAAGGTGCTCTACAACGTCAACGTCGCCGTGATCGTGGACGGCCGTCCGGACGCGGTGACGATCGTGGTCGCCGAGGACGGCATTCAGTCGGACCTCATGCCGGGCATGGCTGTTGAGCTGCCGGGGCTGGTTGCCCGCCCGTGGGAGAACGACTTCGGGCACGGCATCTCCTACCGCGCGATCGCAGTCGCCGCGAAGCAGCTCACGCCGGCCAGCTCGAACGGCAAGGGCTGAACACCATGACCGAGCTGCTGCTGATCGCGTTAGCGATCCTGATCGGGATAGCGCTGCTGCTGCGGTGGCGTCGGCCGGCCTGGTACTGGATGACCTTCGGCGTCGTCTACGCCATCCTCAAGGTCCGGCTGCGGTACGCGTCCGTGATGGATGCCTGTGACCTGACGGTCTCGGCCTCACGGTTCCGGCTCACCCTGGCCCGCTGGTTCAACTGGGACACACCGCGGCAGCGCGTTCCCCGACTGCTGTGGATCAAGCCCACGCGGACCGGTCTACGGCTGCGGATTCGGATGCGGCCCGGTCAGGACGCTTTCGACTACTCGGCCGCGGTCGATCGGCTGCGGCATGCCTTCGGTGTCCATCAGGTCACCTCCCGCGAGATCAAGCCGGGCACTGTCGAGATCGCCATGACCGGTTACGACGTGCTCAGGCGGGTGCAGATGCCGGCCCGCGTCGACCGCGGCACGCTGTGCATCCCGGTGGCGCTGTGTGAGGACGGCTCGGTCCACTACCGCGACTACCGGCAGACGCCGCACTCCGTCACTCTGGGCGCGGTCGGCTCGGGTAAGTCGGTCACCCAGCGCCGGGTCATCAAGGAACTTGCCGCCCAGCGTGTGGCGTTGGTTGGCATCGACTGCAAGAACGGGGTGGAGCTTGCCCCGCTGGCACGCCGGTTCTCGGCCCTGGCCGACAACGCCGATGATGCCGCAGACCTCCTCGAAGCCCTGGTGGCCCGTATGGAGGCCACGTACCAGGTGATTCGCCGTGAGCAGCGGGTCAGTGCGGATACCGCGGATGCGGAGATCACCGCCGACATCTGGGGCCTGCCTGAGCACCTGCGGCCGGTGCCCGTGGTGCTCACGATCGACGAGATCGCCGAACTGGCCTTGTTCACCACCGCGGCGGAGAAGAAGCGCCGGGAGCGGGCCGTGGTCGCCCTGGTCCGGTTGGCTCAGCTCGGCCGCGCTGCCGGCATCTTCGTCGACATCTACGGCCAGCGCTTCGGCTCCGAACTGGGCGACGGGATCACCATGCTGCGTGCTCAGCTCACCGGCCGGATGTCGCACCGGGTCAACGACGAGTCCAGTTCGAAGATGGCCTTCGGCGACGTGTCCCCGCACGCGGTGTTCGCGGCCACGCAGCTCCGCAACGACCGCCCCGGCATGGCCGTGGTCGGCTACTCCAACGGAGAGTGGACCCGCATCCGGTCCGCCTACACCTCGATGCGGGACGCCGTCACGGCCTGCAACCGGCATGCCGGCCTGACCCCGGATCTCCCCGAGTTGGCCCGCTTCCGCCCGCTGGTGGATCTCGCGCCCATCGAGGCGCCCGCGGTGACCAAAGCCGCCTGAACCCTCCCCCTGCTCCACGGCCGGCGTGACCGCCTCGCGCCAGCTCCCTACCCGAGCCATGCCCGAAGAAGGAGAACACCCGCGATGTGCCCCAACTGCGAGGACTTCATCCGCACTTTCGTCCTGCTCGGTCAACTCGCCCTCTACGCCGAGACGTTCGGCTCCGATCAGGACTTTGCCGATGTCGTGGGCGGTGCCTTGGCCGTGTCCCTGCCGGAGCCCCCGCCCGGCCTGTTCCCGCCCGGCTACAACCCCACCGACGGCCCCGAGTACCCCGGCGAGGGGTGGACGCCGTGACCACCCCGAAGAAGCCCATCACCCGCCGCAAGCCGGCTCCGCCCAAGCGTGAGCCCGCGAAGTGCCCGAACTGCGACGGCCAAGGCGAGATCACCGAAGCCGTCAAGGTCGGCGCCCGCAAGGGCCGTATCACCGACGACCACCAGACCGGCCTGTGCCTGACCTGCTGGGGCACCGGCGAAGCCCCCACCGACTGAACACCGCTCGGGGCCGGGCGGCCGACACCGATCCCCGCCCGCCCCCGGCCCGATCACGAGAAAGGAGACGCCCACCATGTCTCAGTCGCTGGCTACCTTGGACGATCTCACCGCAGATGACTTCCTGCGTCAGCTCGCCGCTCTGCGAGATCAGCGCGAACAGATCGATCGACACATCCGTGCTTGCCTGGCCTACGCGCGGGAGTTCACCGGACCCCGCCCGTACACCCTGGCCTCGCTGGCTGAAGCGGCCGGACTGTCAATCTCGGGCGTTCGCACCGCCTACACCCTGGCCGACTGCGAAGCCGTGGCCCGTGCGCTGGGCCGGGCTTCTCGGAGGCAGGCATGACCCGGCCCACCGGGCGTCTCCGCCTCGATGCCGTGCTCGTACAGGCCGTCATCGCCGGCGCCCTGTCCTTCGCCCACCTGCACGACCTCGCCCAAGCCGCGGGTCAGACCGGCTGGAAGGCATGGGCCTACCCCGTCTCCGTCGACCTGCTCATGGTCGCCGCGTGGCGTCGGCTGCGCGTCCAGAGTTCCCGGCTGGCCTGGTGCTGGTTCCTGGTCGCTCTGGTCGCCTCGCTCGGCGCCAACGTCGCCACCGCTGGTTTCCTCGACCTGGAGCACCCGCCCGCCCTGCTCCGTCTTGGCGTCGCCGGCTGGCCCGCGCTCGCCTTCCTCGGCGGCACCCTGCTCGCCCACGCCCCCGAACCGACCACAAAGTCGGCGGACAGCTCGCCGGCACCCACCGCCTCCGCCCCGGACGTCGACCGCGCACCCGTCTCGACACCCGAGCCGGAGCCCACCGCGGTTTCTGCGGCTGACGACACGCCAGCTCTGCCCGCCGCTGAGCCTGCCCCGGCGATGCCGGTGCCGCCCGCTCTGGTCGCTCACGCTCGCAAGGTCGCCGACGACCACCGTGCCCGCACCGGCAGCCCGATTGACGCTGACACCCTGCGCGCCCGCCTCGGCGTCCCCGCGCCCATGGCTGCTGCCATCGTCGCCCAACTCACCTGATCAGAAAGGGAATTGACCGATGGGACACCGCTTCTTCCTCTTCGAACGCCTGGTGCGCTACGGCCCCGTTGAGATCGGCCGCGCCCTCACCAAGAGCGGTGAGAAGGGCTACATCGCCTCCTGCACTGCCGATCAGTGCGGCTGGTCGTCCGAATACACCAGCTACGGCGCCGTGTGCATGGCGGCCAAGGGCCACCGCTGCCGGATCAAGAGCAAGTACGAGAACCGAGGGAGGTAACGCCGTGTCCGTGCCGCTGTGGTTCTTCATCGCCTGCCTCGCCGTTGTCGGCGTCAAGACCCTCCGCCCACCCCTCTGGCTCGTGATCGTCCTGCTGATCGGCGGCTACATCCTCGCCAACAGCCTGCTCGCCCCGTCCATCGACCCATTCGTCAAGTAGCCCTGAACCGAAGGGAGTCCACTGATGCTCCGCCCGAAGATCCCGACCATGCCCACGCCCACGGTGCACGTCGCACCGCCCATCGTCGTCGAGCCGACCGCCATTGTCCCGAGCGCTCAGGTTCCGCCGCCCGCCCCGGTGGCGCCGGCTCCGTCTCGGCCCACGATCCAGCTCACTCCCGGCACTGTGATCGCCCTCGTCGGCGGCGGCACGTTCGTGGTGCTGGTCGTCGGCGCTGTCCTGGTCTCCATGCTGCTGGCGGTCGCCGTCACCGGCGCCTCGGTCGCCGTGTGCGCGGTCGTCCTGCGCTCTCTGATCGCCTCCGACACGAAGCGACGCTGACCGGCCCCCGGAGCGGCCTTAACCGCCAAGTCTCGTCCGCTCCGGGCGCCGTCCCTGTCCGATCCACAAGAACCGGAAGGAACTTCCATCATGCCCGGCCCCACCTCGGCCACGATCACGAACGTCCGGGTCTGCCCGAACTGCGACGGCTTCGCCACCGCCGCGGTACCCTCCGGCGCCCGCCACGAAGACGGCGCCCGCGCCCTCCTGCACATCGACTGCGGTACCTGCCACGGCACGGGCACCGTGCCTCTCCGCCCCCGGCTGAACGCCGCGGATGTGGAGGTGGCCGCGTGACCCCCCGCAAGGCAGTCGAGGTGCGCGCCCTGACCCTGTGGCAGCCCTGGGCCTCCGCCATCGCCTACGGCACCAAGCGGATCGAAAACCGCCGCTGGGCCACCGATTACCGCGGCTGGCTGCTCATCCACGCCGGCGCCACCATCGACCCCGCCGCGAAATACGCCGTGATGGCCCGCCCCTTCCTTCACCGCCCGCAGCCGGCTGCCGCCGTCCTCGGCTGGGCCCGCCTGGACGACTGCCACGAAGACGACGGTATGTGCACCCTGTGGTCCGCCTCCGGACAGTGGCACTGGCACCTGTCCGACGTCCACCGGCTGGCCCGCCCCGTGTCCTGGCCCGGTGCCCGCGGCCTGTGGACGCCCACCCCCGGCCTGCTCGACCTGGTGCGGGAGGCTGCCCGTGCCTGACTTGCTGACCGACCCGGCCACCCTCGGCGACCTGCTGCGGGTGGCCTCCGCCCCCGACTTCGACCGCTGGCAGCACCAGATCCACCGCACCGGCGGCTGCGCCGACCCCATCCACCTGAGCGGCTGGACGACCCACGTCGACAAGACCACCGGCGAAACGCTGCACCGCTACACCACCGCTGGGGAACCCGGTGGCCGGCTGCGCATCGCCTGCGGCAACCGCCGCGCCTCCCGCTGTCCCTCCTGCGCCTGGACCTATGCGGGGGACACCTACCACCTCATCCGCGCCGGGCTCGCCGGCGACGACCGCCGCGACATTTCCGCCGCCGTGCGGGATCACCCCCGGGTCTTCGCCACCTTCACCGCGCCCTCGTTCGGCCCGGTCCACAACCGGCCTGATCACGGACGCTGCCGTTGCGGCCGTACCCACCGCGAGGACGATCCTGCTCTTGGTACTGCCCTCGATCCGGAACGCTACGACTACGCGGGCGCCGTGCTGTTCAACAACCACGCCGGCGACCTATGGCAGCGCTTCACCAACCGACTCCGCCGCGAGATCGCCGCCCGCGCCGGCCTCACCCAACGCGAACTCGCCGACGCCTGCCGCCTCTCGTACGGCAAGGTCGCCGAATTCCAGAAGCGCGGTGCCATCCACTTCCATGCCGTGATCCGCCTCGACGGACCCGACGGACCCAACTCGGCACCGCCCTCCTGGGCCAGCGTCGACCTGCTCACCGACGCCATCCGGGATGCTGTCAAGCACCCGTACACCAGCCTCCGCGTTCCCCCGGCCGGCGACCAACCCGCACGCACGCTCTACTGGGGCCGAGAACTCGACATCCGCCCCGTCAAGGCCTTCGGTGACGACTCCGACATCACCGAGCAAAAGGTGGCCTCCTACGTGGCCAAGTACGCCACCAAAGCCGCCGAGAACACCGGCACCCTCGACCGCCGCATCGGTGAACTCGCCGAACTCGACCGCCACGACATCC
>NZ_JBQQBS010000124.1:0-6002 GCF_052245395.1 Streptomyces sp. 4N124 | reverse complement strand
CCCGTCCTCCCCGAACCCACCCCCGACGTACCCTCACCCGCCACCCCTCCCCGCCCTCCAGCAGCCGCCCCACCCACAAACCACCCCACCGTCACCCCGGCCACCAACGGCACCACCCCCGCCGCCCAGTTCAGCGGCGTTCCGGCCCCCGCGTCCGGTACCGCCGCCAGCAGCGGGAACGGCGGCAGGAGCGGGGCGGGGGCCGAGGACAGGGGGGACACGACGTGGCCGACGCCCAGGGTGAAGCCGGGACCGAGGGCGTACGACGCTCCCCACACGGCCGCGTTCGGGACCAGCGCCATGCAGAGCAACAGCACCGCGAACTGCCCGGATCCCCCTTCCGTCAGCTGCAGAAAGGACCTCCTGGCCGCCTCGCCGTGCCAGACCAGCGAGACCGTCAGCAGCAGCGCCCCACCTCCGACCAGCACGGCCGCCCCAGCACCCGCGGCGCGCCCGGCGGCGAAGAGACGGGACGGGAAATCCGGCACGAGCAGAAGACGCCGTACCCGCCGCCGTACCCACGGCGGCAGATGGTTCAGCACGCTGTAGACCGGCTCGCCCGTACGGCCGTACGCCGTCCAGACCCCCGCCCCCGCCGCCACCGTCGCGACCACCGGCACACACACGCACACCCACACCCACGACGGCCGCAACGCACCCCCCGAGGCGTACAGAGCCGCCGCCGCACCGACTCCGAGATAGCCGAGGACCACGCCCGCCAACGCCACCACCGGCCCGGGACCCGGCCCCTCACCGCTGCCGCGTCCGTCCACCTCACGCTCGTCCGCCGCGGCGTCCCGCGCCGCCCGGTGCAGCAACAGCACCGGCAGCACGAGCAGCAGCAGCGGGGTGACGCCGACCGGCGCGGGGCCGCCGGAGAGCGAGCCGGTGCGGACCAGGTCGGCGCCGTGCGCCAGCAGCCACAGCGCGGCGGCGACATGCAGCGCCCCGCCCGGCCCGCTGTCCGGATAGGGCGAGCTGATCCACAGCACCAACACCAGCACGGCGAACGACCCGAGCCCCACCGCCGCCGCCAGCGCACCGGCCAGCAGGCTCGCGGTCAGCCCGGGCGAACGGTCGCGCAACCGGGCGAGCAGCAACGACAACGACGAACGGCGGCGAACGGTCATCTGGGTCACGCCCGCCATGCTCCCAACGACACGCGCTTTCCCGTCGTAACAGGCAAACCACCGATGTGTCGCTCAATATATGTTTATGTACTTTTTCGTACGAAAGGGCGAGCCGTGAAGCAGAGCCCTCCGACCCCGCTCCCCCCGCCCGACGAACGCCGACGCCTGCGCGAGGCCCAGTCGTTGACGCAGGCTCAGGTCGCGGCGCGGATGGGCGTCGCCCGGGAAACGGTCCGTTCGTGGGAGACCGGCCGGACGACTCCGCGCGGCCGGAAACGGGAGGCGTACGCGAAGCTGCTGGCCGAACACGCGACCGAGAAGAACGGGGAGAACCGGGAGAACGGGGAGAACGGGGGGAAGGTGACGGCGGGTCAAGACCCCGCTCCCGTGGCCACCGACATGGCCGACATGACCGACCTGCGATCCGACGCCCTGACGCCCGCTCAGGCCTTCGACGCGCTGTACGCGTTCTGCGCTCCCGCCCTCGTACGGCAGACGTATCTGCTCACGGGGCGCCGCGAACTCGCCCGCGAGTCGGTCGAGCGGGCCTTCCAACTCGCCTGGCAGAGCTGGCCGGAGGTGGCGCTCGACCGTGACCCGGCGGGCTGGGTGCGGGCGACGGCGTACGAGTGCGCCCTCTCCCCCTGGCACCGCCTCCGCCCGCGCTACCGGCACCCGGAACCGCCCCCCGCCGACGCCACGGACCGCGCACTGATGGACGTACTCCTGAAACTCCCGCCACCACACCGCCGCACGCTCCTGCTGTACGACGGTGTGGGCCTCGATCTGCCGGAGACGGCGGCGGAGACGGAGGCGAGCACTCCGGCGACGGCGAACCGTCTGCTGCACGCGCGCGCGGCGATCGCCGAACGGCTGCCGGAGCTGTCCGACCCGGCCGAACTCCACCGCCGGCTCGCCACCCTCGCCTCCACCGAACGCCTCCGCGCGGCCAAACCCCCCACGGTCCGCCACGGCAGCGAACGCCGCGCCCGCTTCTGGACCCGCGCCGCCATCGCCTTCACCGTCGCCCTGATCGGCACCACAGCCCTCACCCTCCGCTCGGCCCCAACCCAGTACGAGCCACCGGTGGCACCCGGCAGCGACGTACGCGGGGTCCCCAAGCGCGTGGCCCCGGGCCCCTTGTCGGAGGCGGAGTGGGAACTACGCGAGAAACTCCGGAAGGAAACGGCGAAGGGCCCGGAGAGATTGCAACCGACGCTGCCGTAGCTGCCGTAGCTGCCGTAGCTGCGGGCATTCGTGCCGCCTAGGGCGGCACGGGTGGGCGCAGGCGGCACCCCGCAAGCGCCGGGCAAGCGAAACGCCGGTGGGCCCGCCCCCACCCCGGGGACGGGCCCACCAACGCTCAGCCAAGAAGCCGCTCAGCCGGCGAGAATCTCCCGCGCCAGCTTCGCCGTCTCGGTAGGCGTCTTGCCCACCTTGACGCCGGCAGCCTCCAGCGCCTCCTTCTTCGCAGCGGCCGTACCGGACGAACCGGACACGATCGCACCCGCGTGACCCATGGTCTTGCCCTCGGGCGCGGTGAAGCCCGCGACATAGCCGACGACCGGCTTGGTCACGTTCTCCTTGATGAAGGCCGCGGCCCGCTCCTCGGCGTCGCCACCGATCTCACCGATCATGACGATCAGGTCGGTGTCGGGGTCGGCCTCGAACGCGGCGAGCGCGTCGATGTGGGTCGTCCCGATGACCGGGTCGCCACCGATGCCGACGGCGGAGGAGAAGCCGATGTCCCGCAGCTCGTACATCATCTGGTACGTCAGCGTGCCGGACTTCGACACCAGCCCGATGCGGCCCGGCTTGGTGATGTCGCCCGGGATGATGCCGGCGTTGGACTGACCCGGGGTGATGAGACCGGGGCAGTTCGGGCCGATGATCCGGGTCTTGTTGCCCTGCGACACGGCGTACGCGTAGAACGCGGCCGAGTCGTGGACGGCGATGCCCTCGGTGATGACGACCGCGAGCGGGATCTCGGCGTCGATCGCCTCGACGACCGCGGCCTTGGCGAACGCCGGCGGCACGAAGAGGACGGATACGTTCGCGCCCGTCTTCTCGATCGCCTCGGCGACCGTCCCGAAGACCGGGATCTCGTTGCCGTCGATGTCGACGCTGGTGCCCGCCTTGCGCGGGTTCACGCCACCGACGATGTTCGTGCCGTCGGCCAGCATGAGCTTGGTGTGCTTCATGCCCGTGGCACCGGTCATGCCCTGGACGATGACCTTGCTGTCCTTGTTGAGGAAGATAGCCATGGTGGTCTGAGTCCCTCGATCCCTTACTTCGCAGCCGCGAGCTCGGCGGCCTTGTCGGCCGCGCCGTCCATGGTGTCCACGCGCTGGACCAGCGGGTGGTTGGCGTCCGACAGGATCTGACGACCCAGCTCGGCGTTGTTGCCGTCGAGGCGGACGACGAGCGGCTTGCTGACGTCCTCGCCCTTGGACTTCAGGAGCTCCAGGGCCTGGACGATGCCGTTGGCGACCTCGTCGCAGGCGGTGATGCCACCGAAGACGTTGACGAAGACGGACTTGACGTCCGGGTCGCCCAGGATGATCTCCAGGCCGTTCGCCATGACCTGGGCGGAGGCGCCGCCGCCGATGTCGAGGAAGTTGGCGGGCTTGACGCCGCCGTGCTTCTCACCGGCGTACGCGACGACGTCCAGGGTGCTCATGACGAGACCCGCGCCGTTGCCGATGATGCCGACCTCGCCGTCGAGCTTGACGTAGTTGAGGTTCTTCTCCTTGGCCGCGGCCTCCAGCGGGTTCGCGGAGTCCTTGTCCTGGAGGGACTCGTGCTCCGGCTGACGGAACTCGGCGTTCTCGTCCAGGGAGACCTTGCCGTCCAGGGCGATGACGTCGCCGGAGGCGACCTTCGCCAGCGGGTTGACCTCGACCAGGAGGGCGTCCTCCTTGATGAAGGTGTCCCACAGGGTGACGAGGATGTCGGCGACCTTGTCGGCGACGTCGGCCGGGAACTTCGCGGCCGCGACGATCTCGCGGGCCTTCTGGGGGGTCACGCCCTCGTTGGCGTCGATCGGTGTCTTGGCGACGGCCTCCGGACGGTTGGCCGCCACCTCCTCGATCTCCACGCCGCCCTCGACGGAGGCGATGGAGAGGAAGGTGCGGTTGGCACGGTCCAGGAGGAAGGAGACGTAGTACTCCTCCACGATCTCCGGAGCCGTCTCGGCGATCATCACCTTGTGGACCGTGTGGCCCTTGATGTCCATGCCGAGGATGTCCGTCGCGCGCGCGACGGCCTCGTCCGGGGTCGCGGCGAGCTTCACGCCGCCGGCCTTGCCACGGCCACCGACCTTCACCTGGGCCTTGACGACAGACTTGCCACCGAGGCGCTCGGTGGCTGCGCGGGCCGCCTCAGGCGTGTCGATGACTTCACCGGCCAGCACCGGTACATCGTGCTTGGCGAAGAGGTCCCTCGCCTGGTACTCGAACAGGTCCACGCGCTTCCGTCCCTATCAGTGATCTCGCGGTTCGTTGTCTGCGTGGGCGTGCCGCGAGGGCAACGTGACGTTCCGCTGTCTGTCACAAGGGAGGCGCACACGGTGTCCGAGCGCGCGGCATGTCCGTCTCGCAGATTATCGCCGCCGGACAAGGGTCTCTAAATCAGGGGTCACACCTGAGCGGTGATACCTGTCACATGATGCCGCGATCACTGGCACGGCGTGCCGCAGGTGAAAGGCCTCACCGGGCTGGGGTTGACCCGGTGAGGCCTCTTCAACAGCCCCATCAGGGGCGCGACAGCGCCTCTTCAGGGGTGCTGGGCCGGCTGATCCCCACCCCAATGGGGATCAACCCGCCCGTCCGCGGGGTGCCGGCCGGACGGTCCGACGGCTTTCGGCCGTCCGGGTCCATCGCCGCCGCGGAGTCGGTCGTCCACCACCGCGCTCGCGCCGTGGTGGTGAGATGCGCCGGTTGACGGTTCCGCCGGGGCCCGTCGTACGGCGTCGGTGGCAGGCCTGCGGTCAGACGCTGTACGGGGTGCCGTACTGCGCGCCGGAGGCGTAGCCGGTGACGTCCTGCGCGTAGCCCTGGACGTTCTGCGCGTAGGCCGGAGTGACCGATTCGGCGACGCCCTCGACGCCGGTCACGGCGTGCTCGGCGAGCGGGCCGGCGGTGGCCTGGACGGTCCCGGTCAGGTCCTGCGCGAAGGGCGCGGCCTGCCCGGCGACACCGTGGACGAAGGGGTCGACCTCGCCGACGGCGCCGCCGGCGAAGGGCCGCACCTCACCGGTGACGCCGTACGCCAACTCCGTGGCGCTCCCGCCGACGCCCTGCACGACCGGGCGAACCGTTTCCACAACCGTCTCGACCACCGGCTGCACCGCCCCGGCGACCCCGTACGCGAACGGCGGCACCTGCCCGGCGACACCGTGGACGAAGGGGTCGACCTGGCCGACCACGCCGCCGGCGAAGGGTTCGACGTCGCCGACCACGCCGTACGCCAGCGCACCGGCGTCCCCGACGGCCTGCTGCGCGACCGGGACCACGCCGTGCACAGCGGTGTTGCCGACGGGCGGCAGGACGGCGTGCGTGGTGTCGTGGGCGACCTGGCCGACCAGGCCGGTGGCATACGGCGGTACGTCCGCGACGACCCCACCGACCACCGGCTGCACACCGGCTACGGCGCCGCCCGCGATGCCCTGCACATCCGCGACCGCCCCGGTGGCGACCGGCGGGACACCCTGCACGACACCGCCCGCGACGGGCTGGACATCCGCGACGACGCCGTACGCCAGCGCGCTCGCGGCGTCGACCGCGTGCCCGGCGGTGGACCCGACCCCGGCCACCGTCTGCCCGGTGACTGGCGTCACCCCGTCCACCGCGTGGGTGGCGGCGGGCGCGACCC
>NZ_JBQQBS010000123.1:0-6846 GCF_052245395.1 Streptomyces sp. 4N124 | reverse complement strand
AACGGCCTCGTCCTCAAACTCCCCCAGAGGGGGCACCCCCAACGGGCTGAAATGCGCGGACCGGCGCCAAGAAGTGCGGCGCCCCCAGCGGGTGGGTGGGGGCTTGGGATGGCCGTTCTCGTCCTCGAACGCCGGGCGGGCTGGATGTTGCCGACCGGCGATGACAAGTGAGGCACCCCCGGTGGGTGGGGTCGTCCTTAGCGGGTGCGTGGGGTGGGGGATGGGGGTGTTGGCAGGTAGGGCGCTGTTGAGGGGAGGCTCAGGTCTGAGGGGAGTAGGGAGCCCACCCAGCAGTCTCGGCGTACGCCTTTGTTGTTGAGGGCGGAGCGGAGGGTGCCTTCGATGGTGAAGCCGGCGCGTTCGGCGACGGCGCGGGATGCCGTGTTGCCTACTTCGGCTCGCCACTCGATGCGGTCGACCGAGACGTGGGTGAAGGCCCAGCGGGCGGCGGTGAGGGTGGCCTCGGTGATGTAGCCGTTGCCTCGGTGGTGTTTCGTGGCCCAGAAACCGATCTCGGCTACGCCCAGGGAGCGCATGGTGATGCCGAGCATGCCGACCAACTCCCCTTCGGGGAGGAAGGCGCCGAAGGTGAACATGGAACCGTTCGCCCAGCCCTCCGGAGCGAGGTGTTCCGTGAAGCTCTCGGCGTGTTCGGGGAGGTAGGGCGAGGGGATCGTGGTCCAGCGCTGGATCTCGGGGTCCTGGGCGGCGGCGTACACGGCGTCCGTGTCGTGCGGACCGACCGTGCGCAGGACGAGACGGTCGGTGGTCAGCGTGGCGGGTTCCATCCGGTGATTCTGGTGGGGGTCTCGACGAGGACGCCATCTTTTCGCCGTGCGTGAGCGGGTGATCACAGTTCGCGCAATTCGTCGGCGCGACGCGGCACCATCCGTGGGCCCCGGCCGTTGTCCCCTATTGAAGAGTATTGAAGAGTTGTGCAGCAGCGGACAGTCGCAGTCCCGGCAGGCCTCCCGGCGTACCGGGGTCCTCGCATACGATGGCCGTTGCTCAGTCAAGTCAAATGGAAACCGACCGTCCCAGGCCCGACCGGCAAGGAGACCAACCCCCGTGTCCGTCCTCTCGAAGATCATGCGTGCAGGCGAAGGCAAAATCCTGCGCAAGCTGCACCGCATCGCGGACCAGGTCAACTCCATCGAAGAGGACTTCGTCGACCTCTCCGACGCCGAGCTGCGGGCCCTCACCGATGAGTACAAGCAGCGGTATGCCGATGGTGAGAGCCTGGACGACCTGCTGCCCGAGGCGTTCGCCACCGTGCGGGAGGCCGCCAAGCGCGTCCTCGGCCAGCGCCACTACGACGTGCAGATGATGGGCGGCGCGGCCCTGCACATGGGCTACGTGGCCGAGATGAAGACCGGTGAGGGCAAGACCCTGGTCGGCACCCTGCCCGCGTATCTGAACGCCCTCTCCGGAGACGGCGTCCACATCATCACGGTCAACGACTACCTGGCCGAGCGCGACTCCGAGATGATGGGCCGCATCCACCGGTTCCTGGGCCTGTCCGTCGGCTGCATCCTCGCCAACATGACGCCGGCCCAGCGCCGCGAGCAGTACGGCTGCGACATCACGTACGGCACGAACAACGAATTCGGCTTCGACTACCTGCGCGACAACATGGCGTGGTCCAAGGACGAACTCGTCCAGCGCGGCCACAACTTCGCCATCGTCGACGAGGTCGACTCCATCCTCATCGACGAGGCCCGTACGCCGCTGATCATCTCCGGCCCGGCCGACCAGGCCACCAAGTGGTACGGCGACTTCGCCAAGTTGGTCACGCGCCTCAAGCGCGGCGAGGCGGGCAACCCCCTCAAGGGCATCGAGGAGACCGGCGACTACGACGTCGACGAGAAGAAGCGCACAGTCGCCATCCACGAGTCCGGCGTCAGCAAGGTCGAGGACTGGCTGGGCATCGACAACCTCTACGAGTCGGTGAACACGCCTCTGGTGGGCTACCTGAACAACGCCATCAAGGCGAAGGAGCTCTTCAAGAAGGACAAGGACTACGTCGTCATCGACGGCGAGGTCATGATCGTCGACGAGCACACCGGCCGTATCCTCGCCGGCCGCCGTTACAACGAGGGCATGCACCAGGCGATCGAGGCGAAGGAAGGGGTGGACATCAAGGACGAGAACCAGACGCTCGCCACGATCACCCTGCAGAACTTCTTCCGTCTCTACGACAAGCTCTCCGGCATGACCGGTACGGCGATGACGGAGGCCGCCGAGTTCCACCAGATCTACAAGCTCGGCGTGGTCCCCATCCCGACCAACCGGCCGATGGTCCGCGCCGACCAGTCGGACCTGATCTACCGCACCGAGGTCGCGAAGTTCGACGCGGTCGTCGACGACATCGCCGAGAAGCACGAGAAGGGCCAGCCGATCCTCGTCGGTACGACGTCGGTCGAGAAGTCCGAATACCTCTCGCAGCAGCTCTCCAAGCGCGGCATCCAGCACGAAGTGCTGAACGCCAAGCAGCACGACCGTGAGGCGTCGATCGTCGCCCAGGCCGGCCGCAAGGGCGCCGTGACGGTCGCCACCAACATGGCCGGCCGTGGTACGGACATCAAGCTCGGCGGCAACCCCGACGACCTCGCCGAGGCCGAGCTGCGCCAGCGCGGCCTCGACCCCGAGGAGCACATCGAGGAGTGGGCCGCGGCGCTGCCCGCCGCCCTGGAGCGGGCCGAGAAGGCCGTGCGGGCCGAGTTCGAGGAGGTCAAGGACCTCGGCGGGCTCTACGTCCTGGGCACCGAGCGGCATGAGTCGCGGCGTATCGACAACCAGCTGCGCGGTCGTTCCGGCCGTCAGGGCGACCCCGGCGAGTCCCGCTTCTACCTGTCGCTCGGCGACGACCTGATGCGCCTGTTCAAGGCCCAGATGGTCGAGCGCGTGATGTCGATGGCGAACGTCCCGGACGATGTGCCGATCGAGAACAAGATGGTCACGCGCGCGATCGCGTCGGCCCAGTCGCAGGTCGAGCAGCAGAACTTCGAGACCCGTAAGAACGTTCTGAAGTACGACGAGGTCCTCAACCGGCAGCGCGAGGTCATCTACGGCGAGCGCCGCCGCGTCCTGGAGGGCGAGGACCTGCACGAGCAGATCCAGCACTTCATGGACGACACGATCGACGCGTACGTCCAGGCCGAGACCGCCGAGGGCTTCGCCGAGGAGTGGGACCTGGACCGGCTGTGGGGCGCCTTCAAGCAGCTCTACCCGGTGAAGGTCACCATCGAGGAGCTGGAAGAGGCGGCCGGCGACCGGGCCGGCCTCACCGCCGAGTTCCTCGCCGACTCGATCAAGGACGACATCCACGAGCAGTACGAGGCGCGTGAGACGCAGCTCGGCTCCGAGATCATGCGTGAGCTGGAGCGCCGGGTCGTGCTGTCGGTCCTGGACCGCAAGTGGCGCGAGCACCTCTACGAGATGGACTACCTCCAGGAAGGCATCGGCCTGCGCGCGATGGCGCAGAAGGACCCGCTGGTCGAGTACCAGCGCGAGGGCTTCGACATGTTCACCGCCATGATGGAGGGCATCAAGGAGGAGTCCGTCGGCTACCTGTTCAACCTGGAGGTCCAGGTCGAGCAGCAGGTCGAGGAGGTCCCGGTCGAGGACGCCAAGCAGCCGACCCTGCAGAAGCAGGACGCGGTGCCGGCGCAGGCGGGGTCCCGCCCCGAGATCCGCGCCAAGGGCCTGGAGGCTCCGCAGCGGCGCAACCTGCACTTCACCGCGCCGACCGTGGACGGCGAGGGCGGCACCGTCGAGGGCGACTTCGTCGGCGACGAGGAGACCGCCGGGGCGCGTTCCGAGTCCGACGGCCTCACCCGCGCGGAGCGCCGCAAGCAGGCGCGGGGCGGGCGGCGCCGCAAGAAGTGACGGGCGCTTCGCGAGAGTGGCAGCGGTTGTGATGGCTGTTCCATGACGTGAGGCCGAGTTGTGAGGGGCCGGGCATCCTGAGGGTGCCCGGCCCCGTGTTGTGGGCGGGCTTCAGTCGTCGACCGGCTCCGGTGTGCGCCGGCCGTCCAACTCCACCGCCGTGCAGCGCCAGCGCAGGTCCGGGCCCTTCTCCAGGCGGAAGGCCATGGCGCGCAGCTCGTCACCGGCGCCGATGCGGGCGAAGGCCTCGACGGCGCCGGCGTGGACGATGTAGTAGCCGATGTCGCGGACGACGGGGCGGGTGCCGCGGGTGCGCAGAAGACCGTGTTCCGCGAGCCGGGCCAGTTCGTCGTAGGCGCAGCCCGCGGTGTGGCCCAGCATCCAGTGGACGGGGCGCTGGCCGCTCAGGACGAGCAGCAGGCGGTCGGCGAAGACATCGGTGGGCCGGGGGCGCGGGGCGGGCCTGGACGGGCTCTGGGGCGGTACGGCGGGAGACGCGGTGGCGGAGGTCGTACGGGCCTCGCTGCGCGTCCTCGTGCGCGATGCCGTGCTGCTCGGTGTGCGGGGCGGGGTACCGCCGGGGCGGCGGGTGTCACGGCGGCCGGGAGGGCGCGTGCCCGCGTCGTGGTTCGCCCTGGTCATGACCTTGTTCATGAGTGTCCCCGCTCGGTGGGCCCGGGGGTACCGGGCAGTAACTTGCTGGTGGGGATCTTGTACGGGGCCGCGGGCCGCGACGGCAAGGAAGCCGCGACCTGGGCGGAGGTGGTCGCACGGTTCACTTATCCGGGTGATCCAGATCTGTCCAGGCCCGTGATCTCGCGGGCGCACCGGGTGAGTTCCGGGCGTGAGGTGGACGCCTCCCGAGGCATGGGCAGGAACCCGAAAGGGGACGCCCGCACGTATCCTGAAGGCCCTCCGGGAGACGCGGACTCGCTCTTCCCGGGGTCAGCGGAGCCCTCGACCACGAAAGCGGCCAGCCATGCGCGTCTACGTCCCTCTGACCCTCTCCGGTCTCGCCGAGGCGTACAAGACGGGTGAGCTGGGAGACGGACCGTTCGTCGCCTACGCCGTCACGCCCGGGTTGCGCGAGTGGTACCTCTCCGACGACATCGAGGAGCTGGAGTACGCGGCGCTCAGCCGGGCCGCGCTGGCCTCGCTGCGGCTGCTGGCGGCCGACTCCGGGGCGGTACGGCGCCGGGTCGTGGTCGCCGTCGACGTACCCGAGGGGGCCGCGGTCGCCGACCCCGACCGGGGGCTCGATCCCTCGGCGCTGGGAGAGGTGCGGATCGGCGGGGCCGTATCGCTGGCCAAGGCGGCGTCGGTGCATGTCGACGCCGGGGACGCGGAGGCGGACGTGGCCGCCGCGGCGGAGGCCCTCGAGGCGGCGGACGCCGGTGACGACGACGCGCAGTTCGTCGTGGACGGGGCCGAGGACCACGAGCTGCTGTGGTACGCCAGGCAGGAGATTCCGAATCTGGTGGGGCTCGGGGACTGAGGCCGCCCGCGCGGACCGTGCCTCCTGGTATCGAGAGATCCGCCCTTGACCTGCTGGTTCTCTTGATTGTCAGTGGTGACGGGTACGGTTTTTGGCATGGGGATGCAAACGGACGCGCACATTGTCTGGGACTGGAACGGGACGCTGTTCCACGACAACGACGCAATCATCGGGGCGACGAACGCGGCTTTCGCCGAGCTGGGGCTCGACCCGATCACGATGGAGGAGTACCGGTCGCTGTACTGCGTGCCGGTGCCGAAGTTCTACGAGCGGCTGCTGGGGCGGCTGCCGACCGGGGACGAGTGGTTGGTCATGGACGAGACCTTCCACCGGTACTACGCCGAGCACCGGGTGACGTGCGGGCTCACCGAAGGCGTCGCCGAGCTGCTGGAGAGCTGGCGGTCGGCGGGGCGCAGCCAGTCGCTTCTCAGCATGTACGTCCATGACGAACTCGTCCCGTTGGTGCGGGGGTTCGGGATCGAGCCGCACTTCATACGGGTCGACGGGCGGACCGGGCCGTCCGGGGGCAGCAAGGCCGAGCACATGGAGCGGCACGTGGCGGCGCTCGCCGGTGTGGACCCCGCTCGTACGGTGGTGATCGGGGACGCCGCGGATGACGCGGTGGCGGCGCGTCATGTGGGGGCGCGGGCCGTGCTGTACACCGGGGGGTCGCACAGCCGGGCGAGCCTTGAGGAGGCGGGGGTGCCGGTGGTGGACACGTTGGGGGAAGCGGTTGCGATGGCGGAGCGGTTGGCCGCGTGACGCCTGCGGCGGGCGTGCGGGTGGGGTGGCTCAGGTTGCCGGGGCCTTTGCGCGGAGGACGGTGAGGAACTCTCGCATCCAGCTGGGGTGGTCGGGCCAGGCGCGGGAGGAGACGAGGGTGCCGTCCACCACGGCCTCGGTGTCCTGGAAGGTGGCGCCGGCGGCCTGCATGTCCGGCTCCAGCGCCGGGTACGCGGTGACGCGGCGGCCTCGGAGGCTGTCTGTCGCGGCGGTGAGGAGGGGGCCGTGGCAGATCTGGGCGACGGGTTTGTCGGCGTCGAAGAAGGACTTGAGGATCTTGCGGAGTTCGGGGTCGTTGCGGAGGTACTCCGGGGCCCGGCCGCCGGGGATGACGAGGGCGGCGTACTGGCCGGGGTCGACGTCGGCGAAGGCCAGGTCTGCGGGCCAGGTGTAGCCGGGCTTTTCGGTGTAGGTGTCGAAGCCGGGTTCGAAGTCGTGGACGACGAACTGGAGCTTTTTGCGGGTGGGGGCGGCGATGTGGACCTCGTAGCCCTCTTCGCGGAGACGTTGGTAGGGGTACAGGACTTCCAGGGACTCGGCTGCGTCGCCGGTGACGATGAGGATCTTGGCCGACATTGGGCTGCGCTCCCCTCGAGGATGGGTTTGGCTTTGGCGGGCGCTATGGGCACCGTGCCTAGGGGTGGGGGTCTTGCCAAGGGGGACGGCGGCGGGGGGTGTTG
>NZ_JBQQBS010000122.1:0-7361 GCF_052245395.1 Streptomyces sp. 4N124 | reverse complement strand
CATGCGCGGCCGCGACCTCGGACGGGTTCCCGCCGCCAACACCGGGGAATGACCAACATCAACTGAGAACACGAGGTCCACTTTTCATCTGCTGCCCGTGGTCCACGATTCAGCCGTTACCGACAGGCCGGACGGAGGTGGTGCAGACCCAGTCGGCCGTATGGGTGAGGGAACTGCCTGTGTGATTCTGCCGGTTGATTGTGGAGTGTCACTGTGGGGTCGTCTCGCAAGGACGTGGACGCCTCCCAGGCCCGCTAAAAGCACGGGTGGCATCCGGAACCGACCTCCAATCGGTGCCAGCGAAGCCTCCAGGATGTGCCGTCCTGGAGGCGTTCGTATGCCTGGCCCCGAGGGGAGGTAGGCGTCCCCACGGCAACTCGACCGAGGTCGTTGCGAAGCGCAGTCAGGGGACTCAGCACCTGATCCATACCGACCAACCTGGGCCAACCCGGAGCCAGTACAGAGGACGACTACCTCTGACCGGCTCCGAGCGGCCCCGGTCGAATCGGGGTCGAATCAGAGCGTTTTCTCTGGCTGCCCCAGATCGCCTCTGCAACCCGTCCTAGCAGGTCACAATCGTTTCGACCTTCATAAGCCCAGGTCAGAGGGGTGCGCCGAAATTACCAGCGGAAACAGCCTTGAAGGGGCGGCCTGACCGACGGAGCCCACACACACGGCGACCACTGCGGCCACCGGTCACCCGACCCTGCCCACGCCACGCTCTATGTAGGGCCCACAGGCAGCTCGCCATCACTACGACCAGCCAGGCCCCGTACCGGATTCACGTGCGTCGGCCCTGGGCGGGCCGACGCACGGCGTGAGGTGCCTACGCGGCTCCGTCCCGCGGTCCGCCGTTTCGCAGGACGAAGTTACGGACCGTGCTCGCGAACAGCTCGGGCTCCTCGATGTGCCCCATGTGGCCGCTGTTCTCCAGCACCAGCAGCTGCGAGTCAGGGATCAGCTCGTCGAGTTCGTGCGCCCAGCGAGGCCCGCAGATCACGTCGTGCCGGCCCACAACGACCAGAGCCGGTACCTCCAGTCCCTTGAGAGCGGCGCGGTCGTCGATGACATCGGGTACGAGGTCCTCGTCCAGGCCCGAGATGTACGTGGCCTGGATCGCGTTCCGGAACGGTGCCAGGCGCTCCTCGTTGCCCCAGTAGTCGGCGAAGTACGACGGCAGCACACCGCGGGCGACTGCCACGGTCTGCTCGTCGCTGGAGATGGTGGACATTGCGCCGAACGCGGCCAGCACATCGGGCAGTCCGGGATGGCCCGCGTTCTGCGCGGCGAATGCCTCCACCATGCGGCCCGCCTCCGCGCCGTGTTCGGGACCGGTTACGGGTGCGCCTTCGTACAGCACGACGCCCGCCACCTGCTCGGGACGGTGCAAGGCGTGGTAGGCGG
Organism: Streptomyces sp. 4N124; assembly: GCF_052245395.1. Taxonomy (NCBI): domain Bacteria; kingdom Bacillati; phylum Actinomycetota; class Actinomycetes; order Kitasatosporales; family Streptomycetaceae; genus Streptomyces; species Streptomyces sp. 4N124. The sequence continues at coordinate 5,957 of NZ_JBQQBS010000122.1, read as the reverse complement.
CCACGAAGGCGCCATGCGAATGCCCCAGCAGGTGCACCTTGGGCACGCCGAGCCTGTTGATCAGCACCTGCAGGAAACGGCTGTACCTCTCCCGGGTGTAACCGTGCGGGTGCGAGGGGAGACGGCTGTCCTCGGCGGTGCCGATGGGCTCGACGTAGACCATCGTCAGGTGCTTCTCGAGGGCGGGCATGCGCAGGTAGTCCCAGGAGATGCCGGGACCGCCGGAGTGCGCCACGCACACTGGGCCGCTGCCGTGGACGTGGTACCGCTGCACGATTCCGCCCCTCGCGTAGGAGTGGGTTCCGGGGGAGAGGGGGTCGTTGTGTGCGGTGGATGTGTTCATCGGGATCTCCGTAGGGTCCGCAGGTGTCAGTGACACCGACAAGACGCTCCGGAATCCGAGAAGTCTTATCGCCGGAATGTGATCTGGGTCATGCTGTCGGGGTGCTGTGCCCGGGCCCGGGACTCAGGCTGCGACAGGAGAGGGCGCGGCCTTGGGGCGTGATGCGTGGTACAGGGAGACCCGGTCGAAGCGGCCGCCGTCCAGCGACATGATCCAGGCGACTCCGGGCGGGCAGTGGTCCGGGTCGTCGGGCGGGTTGACCAGTTCCATCTCCCAGACGACGAGGGAGCGGCCGGCCACCACATGCAGGGGGCGCTGGCGCACCCCCGCCGAGAGGTCCCAGTCCATTCCTGCCCGCAGGAGGTCGGCTCCGCCGAGCCGCTGGCCTCCGGTCAGCAGCGAGACCTCGGGGGAGTAGCGGTCCCTGACCACCTTGCCGAAGTCGCCGCGTTCGGCGGCCGCGAGTGTTTCGCGCACCTCCTGCCAGCTGGCTTCGGTACGACGTGTCACGTCCTCGTGCGCTGAGGCCGCGGTGGCGGTAAGGGTCTGGGCGAGGGCGTTGCGTGCCTGGCTCAGCCGACTTCGCACGGTGCTGACGGGAACCGAGCAGGCTTCGGCTATCTGCTGGTAGGAGGTGATCCCAGTGGAGAAATAGCGCAGGACGATCGGCAGGCGCAGCGTCGGGGACAACGCCTCGACGGCCTCCCAGATCCAGTCCCGCAGCGCATGGGTCTGCAGGATCTGCTCGGGCGTACCGCCGTCTGATGGCAGCGGCACGGACTCCATGGGCTCGACACGTTGCGATGCACGCAGCAGCGTCCGGCAGCTGTTGCGTACGACCATGCGCAGCCATGCCCCCACGGCTTCCGGATCGCGTACGTCCACGATCCGGCGCAGCGCCACCAGCGCCGCTTCCTGCATGACGTCGTCCACGTCCGGGCCCGGCCCCAGCAGGCTGAGCGCCACGGCACGCATCCCGGGTCGGTGCCGCTCCAGCAGTAGGGCGAGCGCCGATACGTCGCCCGCCTGCGCGGCCCGTGTCAGTGCCGCGTCCTCCGCCGGCCCGGTGTCTCCCGGTATCCCGCTCATACCTTGTGTCCTCCCGGCCACGACACGTGTCTTCTTTCGACTCTAACCGCTCCGGAGGGCTCGGGCTCAGTACCAGTGGTTGGCCTGCCAGAACGCCCAAGCGCCGCAGGGGCTGTCATAGGTGCTGTTCATGTAGTTGAGGCCCCACTTGATCTGGGTGGCCGGGTTGGTCTGCCAGTCGTCGCCGACGGAGGACATCTTGGAGCCGGGCAGTGCCTGGAAGAGGCCGTACGCACCGGAAGTGGCGTTGACCGCCGTGTAGTTCCAGCTGGACTCGTGGTCCACGATGTTGCCGAAGCACTGGAACTGGTCGCCGGGCACCATCTGCGCGGCCATCGCCTGAATCTGCGCGACGGTGTAGGAGCTCAGGACGGGGAAGCCGGAGGCATTCCGGGAAGCCGATGCCTTGGCCTCGGCGCGCTCCTTGGCCTCCTGTTCCGCCTGTTCGGCGTCCTGTTTCTTCTCGATCGCGGACTTGGCGGCCGCCTCGCGAGCCGCCTCCTCGGCGTCCTTCTTGGCGCCGGCGTCCGCGGCGATGGCCTGGACATCGGCCTGCCGCGTCAGGGACGCGGTTTGCACCTGGGCCTGGTGACCTGCCGGTATGCCCGCGAGGAGCGTGGCGTCGGCTGCCGTCGCCACAGCGTCGTTGTTCTGCGCGGCGCTGCCCGAGGCGACACCGACGACGCTGCCGACAGCGGTGACCGCGGTGGCAGAGGCCACCGCCAATCCCCGGACCGAAATCGGGCTCACACGTTTTCCTTCCGGTTCGTCCGTAGGCGCGTGCGGCGACTGTTGGACGGTGCACTTGTGAAGCAGGTGTGAATGCTCACACCGGTCGAAGCCCTGACGCCCGGGCTTCGGTCAGCTGTGGTGGGTGAAGCGGCCGCCCCTACATCGGGGGAGGATGATCAGGACGACCGCCCCGTCCTGCGGCCAGGTCAGCCAATCAAAACCCTGACCACAGGTGTTCCTCTCTGTGACAACGGGTTTCGAGCTGTGGCAGGTTCACGGATTGGACGAGTCAATTGCGCCGGACGTCTCCGGCTCCTCTGCCGACCGGTTCACCCAAAGACGACCGCCGACCGGGCAGAGTGCGGATGACGAACGACCTTACGGCGATGCCCACTCGAGGATTGTTTCCGGAAGCCGCGCGGCTCCGGCGGCGCGTGGAGTTCCTCGCCGCCGAGCCGCGCAGTCGACTTCGACTGGGGGCATCTCGGGCGATGCAGCGCAGCCGAAGCGTACGTCCATGACGAACTGACCACCGCGGGCTGGCTGGTGGGAGCGGCGACCGTTCGACGCGCGATGGCAGATCGGCTCGACGGACCGGCACGGTCATCGGGCACTCGCCCTCAAACCGCGGCTCCACCGGCGCCTGCGCGGCGCATTGGGACGCAGCGACCACGCGCCGCGGGATCCCCGCGCTGATGCTCACGGACACCGCGAACTCCCGTAATCCGCACTACCACCGGTCGACGGATCTGCCGAGGACGCTCGACTATGAGCGTCTGGCCACGGTCACCGCGGCCACCGCCGTGACCGCCGTCTCGTGGTCCGATGCCCGATGTACGGTGTGAACATGTTCCCGGCATGCGACCGCTGCCGATGCCGGTCTTGATGTTGGCTCACACCTTTCTATGGCAGCATGTTTGCGTACTAGGGCGACACGTATGTCGTAGCGGCGCTCTTCCGGAGGCTCCATGTCCGCACTGCCCGAACCCGCCGCCCCGTCGACGAGCCTCACCCTTTCTCTCGGCGAGAACCCGGTGGCCGTTCTGGAGGCCGCCGTCTGGGCCATGGCCGCGCTCGTGAGCACCCAGCGGCAGGCGCTGTCGGCGCCCCTCACGGACGTGCTCGCGGGCGATCCGGAGCGCACCGCGGTCCTGGAGAGCCTGGGCCTGGTCCACCGGGGTCCCGACGGATTCGTCGTCCACTCTTCGCTGGATCAGGTCGACGCGGCGACAGCGCGCAGCGCGGTGGAGGCGAAGCTCAGCTCGCTGCGGCAGGCCGTCTCGGCCGCCGTCTCCGACGTGGCCGGTACACCGCAGGGTGGTTGGGGAGCGCAGCCCGACGAGGTGCTGCTCAGCCAGGGACGGGCCTCCGCCGCGACCGGCCGCGCACTCGCCGCGGAGATCGTTCCTCGGCTTGCCGGGTGCGCCGACCGGCTGGCAGCCGCGGGCAGCCGCATTCTCGACGCGGGCACCGGCGTCGGTGGGCTGGCCTTGGCGCTGGCTGGGGGCTTCCCCATGGCGCGGGTGGAGGGCATCGACGTACTGGAGCGGGCGCTGGGTCTGGCGCGGGCGGAGCTGACCGCCGCGGATCCGGCGGTGGCCGCCCGGGTGTCCCTGCGCCGGCAGGACGCGGTGGACGTGTCGGAAACCGACACCTACCAACTGATCTGGCTGCCGGCGCCGTTCCTGCCGGAAGAGGCGCTACGGGCCGCTCTGCCCCGGCTCGTCGAGGCCCTGGAACCGGGGGCGTGGCTGGTGGCGGGGACCAATCCCGTCGCCGAGGACGCGCTGCGCCGCTCCGTCGGGCGGTGGACCGCGGTGCTCGGGGGCGGCAACTCCTTCGACGTGGAACGCATGAGTGAGGAGCTCGACGCGCTCGGGCTGGGGGAGACGAAGACGTTTCCCACGGTTCCGGGCGGCCCCGTACTGGTAGCGGCCCGGCGCCCCGAGTGCTGAGTCGTTCACCCCGAGGGCTTGGCACCTCCTGTCCCGCGATGTGAGCCGGGCGCGGGACGCTGTCGGCGTTCGGCGAGCCTTCTTCAGGGGCCCTGGAGCAGGTCCGCGCTGGCGGCCTCCCAGTCGATCTCGGCGAGCTCGCGACCGGAGGGAACGAGCTCATAGGTGTCCTCCAGCCACTCCTCCAGCGGGGGCACGGGCAGCTCGAACAAGGCCGCCATGTCCCTGGAGGCCAGCTGAAGCCACGCGGTGGCCCCGTCCTCGGAGTGCGCCGGCCACATCCGGACGTCACCGAGGCCGCTCACCGAGTACAGCCCCTGGCGAAGGAGGTCGCGGCCGATCCGCCACAGGACACGCGGGCCGCCCTCGATGAGAAGCTCCACGGACACGAAGAGAGGGTTCCTCGGATCGAACCGGAACTCCGCCCTGATCGTCTGCCGCGCGGCGACGTCCAGCACACGCTGGACGTCCAGGATCAGCTCAGGACGGGCGTGCGGCGCCAAGCGGGCCCGTACACCTGGTTGATTGCTGCTCATGGCAGGTGGATCCTTCCCCGTGACGAAAGCTGGCCCGACCTACCCTCGTCGCTGCGGGAGCGTCGTACATAAGTCACTTGACCGGCCAACCTCACCGACTTCGACGGTGAGTCGGGGGGACGGACATCTGTCAGATGGTCACCGGTCCGTATCGGCGTGCCCTTTCCGGGAGGCCCTCCCGGGGGCGCTCGGTTCCTGAGGGCGCTGCGGGCCGTCAACATTAAGTCATTCGACTGTCGCCCACGACCTGGGCCTGAACGATCCTGAAACTGTCGCCCGCATGCCAGAGCCGGGTGATCGTCATGCTCGGAGGGGCCAGCCGTGAATCACACTCCCGTCGTCTTCATCCATGGCACCTGGCTGCACGCGCTGTCCTGGGAGTCATGGGCGGAGCGCTTCGTCAGCCGGGGGTTTCTCGCCTTTACGCCCGGATGGCCGGAGGAGGCGGCCACCGTCCCGGAGGTGCGCAAGTCTTCCGAGAGGCTCGTCGGCACTGGCCTGGACATGCTGACGGACCACTACGCAGAAATCGTGCGTTCATTCGAAACCGCGCCGGTGATCGTCGGCCACTCGATCGGTGGCCTCATCGCGCAGCATCTCATCGGCGCCAACATCGGCCGGGCCGCGGTGGCCATCGCACCCGCCCCGATCAACGACATCCTGCTGCCCGACTCCGCGGCCCGGTTGTGGACCCCCGGCCCGGCGCACGCCGCTGAACCGGAACAGCTGCTCTCCCTGTCTCCGGAGCAGTTTCGCCATGCCTTCGCGAACACCGTCGCGGCGGAGGAGTCCGACCGGCTCTTCGAGCGCTATGTGATGCCGACGTCCCGCCGTCTGCTCGCCGACCTCGGGCACGCCGGTGCGGTACGCAGCCCCCGTGCCGTAGTAGATGTCGGCAACGCGGACCGCGGCCCGCTCCTGCTGATCTCCGGGCAGGAGGACCTGCTGGTGCCCGATTCCGTCACGCGCGCGGTGTACAAGCAGTACGGCGACTCCACCGCCGTGACCGACCTCAAGCAGTTCGCGGATCGCGCGCACTCCCTGGTCATTGACAGCGGTTGGAGATTCGTCGCTGACTACGTGCTCGGCTGGCTGGGCGAACATGGCTTGCGCGCCTACGCCGCGTAACGGCTCAGCCCGCCGCCGTCACACGTTCTGGTCGCCGGGGATCTTGCCCAGTGCGTCGCGGAGGGCGGCGCGTGCGGTGATGCCGAGTTTGGGGAAGACGCGGTAGAGGTGTGAGCTGACGGTGCGGGGGGAGAGGTGCATGCGTTCGCCGATTTCTTTGTTGGTGAGGCCGCT
>NZ_JBQQBS010000121.1:0-8490 GCF_052245395.1 Streptomyces sp. 4N124 | reverse complement strand
GGGTTCCCGCTTCGGGGGTGCCGGTGTCTCCTCCACGAGCCGTAACGACGGCGAGGACACGGGCGGCTTGGCCACCGGCTTCTTGGCCGGCTCGTCGTCGCCGATCAGCGCCAGCGCCACCGCGGCGGCGGCCACCGCGACCACACCGGCCGCGATACCGGCCTTGACCGGCGCGCCCAGCCCTTCGGAGGCAGCCGCACCGCCACCGGCCCCCGACCCGCCGGACGAACCGCCGCTCGCCGCCGAAGCCGCACCGGCGACTCCCGCCGCGCCCGCTCCGGTGCCTCCGGCGATGAGCGCGGCCACCTTGGCGTAGCCGGCGGCGCCGAACCAACCGATGACCGCGACCGGTACGACGGCGGGGATGCCACCGGCGACTTCCTTGATCTGGCCCGCTGCCACCCGGCACTTGGCGCACTCCTCCAGGTGCTTGCGCAGGCCCCGTTCGGCCCGCGTGCGCAGGCCGCCACGAGCGTAGGCGCCGAGCCGGTCGGCATAGCGGGCGCACTCCTCGTCGGTGGCGAGGGTCGCGCTGACGTGGGCCTGGAGGTAGGCCTGCTTGAGGCCCTCGCGGGCGCGGCTGGCGAGCACGCGCGTGCCGTTGGCGTCCAGCCCGAAGAGGGTGGCGACCTCGCTCGGCGACTCGTCCTCCACCTCGGTGTGCCACAGCACGGCCTGCCACCGCTCCGGCAGCGACCGGAATGCCTGCATCGCCATGGACTGCTCGGCCTCGTGCATCGCGCGCACATCGGCGCCCAGATCCAGTGTGTCGTCGTCGGACACCTCGGACGCCCGGGCGGCCTGCGTGGCGAACACCGCGAAGTCGTCGACCAGTTGCTCCCGCTTCGCCGACTTCGTCCAGTTCGCGGCGACCCGGCGGACAGAGGTCAGCAGATACGCGCGTACGGCGTGCTCGGGCCCAGATCCACCCCGCACCGCCTGCAGCATGCGGGCGAAGAACTCGGCGGTGAGGTCGTCCGCGGTGTGGGCGTCCCGGCAGCAGGTGCGCGCGTACCGGCGCACCGCGTCCGCATGGCGCCGGTACAGCTCCTCGTACGCCGTGTCGTCGCCCGAGCGCATCCGCTCGATCAGGTCGGCGTCGGAGGGCGGCAAGTCGATCGGCGGCGGCAGGACGCCGTCCTCGCGCCACTCGTCCTCGCGCCAGGCGCGCTGCGCCGGAACACTGCCTTCCGGGGGGTCCCCGGCCGGCGGCACACCCGCCCGCCCGCCCTGGCTCGGCACCTGCGGCGACGTCAGCCCACTGGGCTCCGCCTCGCCGTCACCGAGTGACCCGTCCCGCCCGTCAACGCTCATCGCGGAAAGCCCCCGCCGCCTGCCCAACCCGTCCCGAACACGGGCCAGGGTGCCATATTGGCTTTTGGTCAGGACCCGGCGGTACGGCCCATCCACTCGTCCGTGGCGACTTGCCGCGAGGCAGTACTAACCGTCACCCAAACGGGGAAGCATCAACGGGCGTTCCGTGGGCAGGAGTTGAACGCCTCGCCCGAAATGCGCGCTACGTCCAGGAGTGCACCTCGGCAGCGCCACGTCCCCCGTGGACGCCCGAACAGGGGCAGCGCACCACCCCCGCCCGGCATCGCCTCGTCGATCAAGCCAGCGGGTCGCCCGCGCTCACACCGGACGCGACCGCAACCCCTCCAGCAGAATGTCCAGCAGCCGAGCCGAGGCCGCCGCCTGCTGCGCCGCATCCGGCAGCGAGGGAGCCGCCGTCGCGATCACCAGCAGTACGTCCGACACCGACACATCGGCCCGCAGCTCGCCCGCCGCGCGCGCCCGCTCCACGAGCTGCCCCACGACCTCGAGCAGCGCCGCGGCGCCCGCGTCGTCCGCGGGGACCGCCGACGTCTCCTCCTGGACCAGCCGCAGCTCTCCGGCCCCCGGCTGGGTGCGCTGCTGCGGCACCCGGGCCTCGTCGAGGCCGGAGCCGTCGTCGGCGACCCCGACGCGCAGCACCTGCGGCGGCAGCAGCCGCCCGGCACCGGACGCCACGGACGTCCGCAGGAAGCGCGACAGCGCCGACCAGGGCTCGTCCTCCTGGCCGAGCGCGGCCCGTGCCTGGTCGGTCAGCCGGGAGGTCTCCTCCTCGGCTATCCGCCGCACCAGGACGTCCTTGCTCGGGAAGCGCCGGTACACCGTGCCGACACCGACCCGCGCGCGCCGCGCCACGTCCTCCATCGGCGCGCCGTACCCCAGCTCGCCGAAGACCTCACGGGCCGCACGCAGTACGTGCTCCAGATTGCGCTGTGCGTCCACGCGCAGCGGTGTCGACCGCCCTCCGTCCGCGCGTCCGTTGCCTGCCGCCATGCCGAGCGCACCGCCGGGTGCGATCGCAGAAGCAGACGACCAATGATTGTCCTGAATGTGCATACGTGTTCCCCCGGTTAATGACGTCTCCCCCCGGAGACTCTCCCCGCCATTGGACGCGAGGCGCTGGGAACAAACCCGGATCACGGGCCCGCCCTCTGGCCGACCCGAAGGCGCATCCCCCTACACCCCGTTGCCACACGAACATAGTTGAGCGGGAGTCAATTCAGAAGGGGCAGGTTCCGCACGGAGCGCCCCCCGATCGGAGTACGGGTCGTATACGTCCTGATTCCGCCCCTACCCCCCACCCCTCTCACACCCGCTGACCTGCGAAGATTTCCCGCACTCCGGCAATTCGGCCAACCAAGGGCGTCCCCGGCGCCCGGTCACACAAATTGCCGAGCCTGTGGACAAACGCAAGCGGCGGGTGCGTCATGGGATGGTGAAGGAACGTGCGCGCATTCTCGTTGTCGGCGGCGGCTACGTCGGGATGTACACCGCCCTGCGCCTCCAACGGAAGCTGAAACGGGAACTGAGGCAGGGCGACGCCGAGATCACCGTCGTCACCCCCGACCCGTACATGACGTACCAGCCGTTCCTCCCCGAAGCCGCCGCCGGCAACATCTCCCCCCGCCATGTCGTCGTACCGCTGCGCCGCGTCCTCGACGAGTGCCACGTCATCATCGGCGAGGCCACAGCCATCGACCACGCCAAACGCACCGCGACGCTCACCACCCTCGCCACCGAGGAGGAGGGCACGGGCCCACAGCAGCTGTCGTACGACGAACTGGTCCTCGCGCCCGGCTCGATCTCGCGCACGCTCCCCATCCCCGGCCTCGCCGACCACGGCATCGGCTTCAAGACCGTCGAGGAAGCCATCGGCCTGCGCAACCACGTCATCGAGCAGATGGACATCGCCTCCTCCACCCGCGACCCCGCGATCCGCGACGCGGCGCTCACCTTCGTCTTCGTAGGGGGCGGATACGCCGGAGTAGAGGCGCTCGGCGAGCTCGAGGACATGGCCCGCTACGCCGCGCGCTACTACCACAACATCAAGCCCGAGGACATGAAGTGGATCCTCGTCGAGGCCTCGGACCGCATCCTGCCCGAGGTCGGCGAGGAGATGGGCCGCTACACCGTCACCCAGCTGCGGCGCCGCAACATCCAGGTGCTCCTGCAGACCCGCCTCGAATCCTGCGAGAGCCGGATCGCCGTACTCAGCGACGGACAGCGCTTCCCGACGCGTACGGTCGTCTGGACGGCCGGCGTCAAACCCCACCCGATCCTCGCCGCCACCGACCTCCCCCTCAACGGCCGCGGACGTCTGAAAGCCACCGCCGAGCTGACGATCGAGGGCACCACGCACGCGTGGGCAGCGGGAGACGCGGCCGCGGTCCCCGACGTATCCGCCGACGAACCCGGCAAGGAGTGCGCCCCCAACGCCCAGCACGCCCTGCGCCAGGCCAAGGTTCTCGGCGACAACATCGCGCATTCACTGCGTGGCGAGCCGCTGGAGACCTACGCGCACAAATATGCGGGCTCAGTCGCCTCCCTGGGACTGCACAAAGGCGTCGCACACGTCTACGGACGCAAGCTGAAGGGCTACCCTGCCTGGTTCATGCACCGCGTCTACCACCTCAGCAGGGTGCCGACCGTCAACCGCAAGGCCCGCGTCCTGGCCGAGTGGACACTGTCGGGGCTCTTCAAGCGGGAGATCGTCTCCCTCGGTTCGCTCGAACATCCCCGAGCGGAGTTCGAACTCGCGGCCGGTGGAAAGTCATCAGGTAAGCCCTCGGACGACCCGAAGGGGTCGACCTGACCGAACCCGGGAACTCCACCGCCAGACCCGGCGTCTGACGGTTGTCGGCCCGGCCGGCCACCCTGCCAGACTGGTCCCCGCCCCCACGGACGAGCACCTGCTCGCCCTTCGAACCCACGAGGCTCACCCACAGTGCTGCAACCCCGGGGTGCCACCCCCCAGACCCCCGGCCGGGTCCGGAGCTGGCCGAAGACGACTACACGAGGCAAGGATTCGTGAACTTCACGCGCTGGAGCGCCCGGCTCCCCGGAACGCAGCGCCGCGCCGCAGCGCGGACCGACGCGGTCCCCTCGGACCGGCGGGGCGAGAGCTCCGTGCCCGCCGCCCGCGCCGAGCAGCTTGCCGACGACGCACTGTCCGTGCCCGCCGTCGACGAACTGCCGGTCCGCGAGGTCCTCGACCGCGTCCCGGCCCTCGTCGCCCTCGTTCACGGCCCCGACCACCGCCTCGCGTACGTCAACGACGCCTACGTGACGGCCTTCGGCCCCCGCCCCCTCGGCGACCCGGCCCGCGAGGCCCTCCCGGAACTCGACGAACTCGGCCTGTTCCCGCTCCTCGACCAGGTCCTGCGCAGCGGCAAGCCCCGCACGGTCAAGTCCCGCAAGGCCCCCGACGGCCGCTCCTACACCTTCGCCTGTACCCCGGTCACGGACACCGAGGACGGCGGCGTACTGATCTTCGCCACCGACGTCACCGACCACGCCGAAGCCGCCGAACGCCTCCGCGCCAGCGAACGCCGCCAGCGTGAAACCGCCGTCACCCTCCAGCGCTCCCTCCTGCCCCAGGTCCTCGAACAGCCCGACGACCTGCGCGTCGCCGCGACCTACCAGCCGGGCGGTACGGAAGCCGCGGTGGGCGGCGACTGGTACGACGTGATCACCCTCGGCGGTGGCCGCACTGCCCTCGTCATCGGCGACGTCATGGGCAGAGGAGTGCGCGCGGCCGCGGTCATGGGCCAACTCCGCACGGCCGTCCGCGCGTACGCCCGCCTCGACCTCCCCCCGCACTAGATCCTCCAGCTCCTCGACGGCCTCGCCACCGAGATCGACGCCAACCAGATCGCCACCTGCGTCTACGCCATCCACGATCCGAACGAGGGACGGCTGGTGTACGCCTCGGCCGGCCACCTGCCGATCCTCATCCGCGATGAGAACGGCCAGGTCGTCCGGGCGGACGAGCCCACCGGCCCGCCCCTGGGGACCGGCGGCTGGATGCATACGTCGGGCACGGTCGCCCTCAGCCCGGGCTCGACGGCAGTCCTCTACACGGACGGCCTGGTGGAACGCCGCAACGAGGACCTCGACGAGGGCATCGCCAGCCTGGAGCGCGCCCTGGCCGGCGCCACCGGCACACCCCAGGTCGTCTGCGACCGCCTGGTCCGCACGGCAGGCGTCACCGCCGACCACGACGACGACGTGGCGGTCCTGGTCCTCCAGCACCCGTCCCGCACGGGCCCCGACAGCGACCTCTTCCGCAACGCGGCCCTGGAACTCCTGGGCGGCGTAGAAGCGGCCCCACGCGCGCGTGCGTTCGCCTCCGGAGTCCTGACCAGCTGGCGCTTCCCGCCCGACCTGCACGACCTGGGCGTCCTGGCCGCCAGCGAACTGGTCGCCAACTCCCTCCAGCACGGCATCCCACCCATGCGGTTGAGGCTCCGCCGTACTGATCGGCGCCTGATCATCGAGGTGACGGACGGCGACGACCATCTGCCGAGACGTCGCCGCGCCGAACCGGGCGACGAGTCGGGACGGGGCATCGCGATCGTGGCCACCATCGCCTCGAACTGGGGCTCACGCAGAACCCCCGGCGGCGGCAAATCGGTGTGGTGCGAGTTTGCGCTGCCGAAGGGCTAGCGCCGTAGGTGTGTGGCGGCGGCTGGCTGCGGGTGCGTTGTGGCTGGTCGCGCCCACGGGGCGGAGCCGCATATCGATACAGCCCCGCGCCCCTTCGGGGCGCTGCACCTAAGCGGTGATGGACTCCACTGGTGTCCCACCACCCTGGGCAACCACCCGGCTCTTCCTCAGCGACGGCTGGTCCTGTACGGCCGTGAGGTGCCTGCCAAGTCGTACGGCGAGGTAGGTGATGCCCAGCGAGAACAGCAGGAACGTCACGATGTACGGGGCATGCAGCGACGCCCCCATGGGTCCGCCCACCGCAGGACCGACCGCCAGCGCCAACTGCTTGACCAGCGCGAACGCGGAGTTGTACTGCCCGGCCAGCCCACTCGGCGCAAGATCGGCCACCAGCGGGGCAACCGTCGGCGACAACATCGCCTCACCCAGCCCGAACAGCGCGTACGTCGAGATGAACGCGGCCGTCGCCATGGCCTGACTGCCATGTCCCAGCCCCGCATACCCGGCCGCGATCCAGGCCACGGCCCAGATGAGCCCCACGGCGGCGATCACCCGAGACCGCCGCTGGCGCTCCACAAACCTCAGAACGAGGAACTGCGCCACCACGATCATCCCGGTGTTCGCGGCCAGCGCGGTCCCGAGCGCGGACGTCGAGATCCCGGCCGCCTCGACCCCGTAGGCACTGAGCCCCGACTCGAACTGCCCGTAGCACGCGAAGAACAGCACAAAGCCCAGCACGCACAGCTGCACCATGGCCCGGTTGGACAGCAACTGCTTCCAGCTGCCCTTCGCCGACCCGGCAGGCGCCTGGCCGATCTGCGGCGAGTGCGGCATCCGCACGGTCACCATCACCACGACCAGCAGCAGGAACATCGCCGCCTCGATCGCGAACAGCAGAGTGAAGGAGCTGACGCGCGTGGCGTCGACGAGATGACCACCGATGAGGCCACCGACACCCAGCCCCAGGTTCTGCAGAAAGAACTGCGTGGCGAACGCCCGCGACCGGGTCTCGGCCGACGAGCAGTCCACGATCATCGTCGCGAGCGCCGGCTGCATCACGGCCTGCCCCGCTCCGAGACCGGCCGCCGACAGCAGGACAGCGGTGGCATTGCCGGCGAGCCCCAGGCTCAGCGCACCGACCGCGGCGGTGATCAGGGCGGCGAGCAGCACCGGCAGCGGGCCCCGCCGGACGATGGCCCGTCCGGCGAACGGCAGCACGACCAGCGCGGCCACGGCGAACACGGCGAGTACGAGACCCGCCGTCATCGCCCCCAGCCCCCGCACCTGCGCCACATAGACGTACAGGTAGGGGACGGTGAAACCGAGCCCGAACGCGCTGAGTGCATTGCCCACATGGATCCGGCGCATCGCTGCGCCCATCGCCCTGGTCACGTTCACCTCTCTCACTAGTTAGGAGTGAAGACTTCAAGACTAAAGTTCGAAGCTAAAGAGTACATAGCGAAGGACTTCAAAGCAAAGAGGGCGCATGCGATACTGCGCCCATGGCCGAGACCCCTGGCGTCACCGAGCCGACGCTCGAAGAACAGATCGCCGCCTACCAGCGCGAGTTCCAGGACCTCGACCCCCAGGTCGAGAAGATCGTCTCGGCCCTGTCCCGCCTGAACCGCCGTATGAACGTCGCCTACGGCCGCCAGACCTCCGCCCTCGGCATCAGCAACGCCGAGTGGGAGGTCCTCAAGGCCCTCGTCCTCTCCGGCGCCCCCTACCGCATGGGCCCCGGCGACCTCGCCAAGCGACTAGGCCTCACCCCGGCCGCGATGACCCACCGGATCGACCGCATGGTCACCGAGGGCCTGGTCACCCGCGAGCGGGACGAGTCCAACCGTGTCCGCGTCATCGTGGAGCTGACCGCCGAGGGCCGCGAGAAGTGGCTGGAGGCGATGCGCCTCGCGACGGTCTTCGAGGAGGACCTCCTCCAGGACCTGTCCGCGGCGGAGCGCACGGCCCTCGGCGAGGTCCTCACCCGCCTCCTGCGCAGGGTGGAGCACGCCCAGCCCGACGCCGGCGGCCGGCTCACGGACCTCGACTAAAGATCTTGACAGGCGTCGCTTGACAGCCCCCTCCCCGATCCGTAATGTTCTTCGGGTTGCCGCGGAGCCGTAACGGTTCTGCGACAGCACCTCGCGCCGCGAAAGCGGCAAACCAAACCATCAGCACGATCTCCCGGCAGGGTTGATTTCGGCATGCCCGATTTCAATTCGAATTGGGACTCGGCGGCCCGATTGGGAATCGCCGAGAGGATCCGCTAAGGTTTGAGACGTCGGAACGGCCCAACGGCCCGGAAGACAAACCCCGCTGACTGGGGATCAGGTCGAGAAAAGGTCTGATAGAGTCGGAAACGCAAGACCGAAGGGAAGCGCCCGGAGGAAAGCCGCGAGAGAGTCTCTCGGGTGAGTACGAAGGAAGCGTCCGTTCCTTGAGAACTCAACAGCGTGCCAAAAATCAACGCCAGATATGTTGATACCCCGTCTC
>NZ_JBQQBS010000120.1:0-9376 GCF_052245395.1 Streptomyces sp. 4N124 | reverse complement strand
GGACACCCACCCCCGCCCCCCACCCCAAATGCGAGGATGACCCCGGACGACAACCCCCGGCGGGCACCCCAGCCATGACCCAGAAAGTCGCAGTCCTCGGCACCGGCAAAATCGGCGAAGCCCTGCTCAGCGGAATGATCCGAGCCGGCTGGACCCCAGCCGACCTCCTCGTCACCGCCCGCCGCCAGGAACGAGCCGAAGAACTCCGCACCCGCTACGGCGTCACCCCGGTCACCAACCCGGAAGCCGCCAAGACCGCCGACACCCTCATCCTCACGGTCAAACCGCAGGACATGGGCACCCTCCTCGACGAACTCGCCCCCCACGTCCCCACCGACCGCCTGGTCATCAGCGGAGCCGCCGGCATCCCCACCTCCTTCTTCGAGGCCCGCCTAGCCACCGGCACCCCGGTCGTCCGCGTCATGACGAACACCCCGGCCCTGGTCGACGAGGCCATGTCGGTCATCTCAGCCGGCACGCACGCCAGCGAAGCCGACCTCGCCCACGCCGAGGAGATCTTCGGCGCCGTCGGCAAGACCCTCCGCGTCCCGGAGTCCCAGCAGGACGCCTGCACGGCCCTCTCCGGCTCCGGACCGGCGTACTTCTTCTACCTCGTCGAAGCGATGACGGACGCCGGCATCCTCCTCGGCCTGCCCCGCGACAAGGCCCACGACCTGATCGTCCAGTCCGCGATCGGCGCCGCGACGATGCTCCGCGACAGCGGCGAACACCCGGTCAAGCTCCGCGAGAACGTCACCTCCCCGGCCGGCACCACCATCAACGCCATCCGCGAACTCGAGAACCACGGTGTACGAGCCGCCCTCATCGCCGCCCTCGAAGCCGCCCGCGACCGCAGCCGCGAACTGGCCTCCGGCAACAACGCCTGAGCCGACCCCTCAGCACTCCGTCGCCTCACCACCTCCCAACCCGGCAACCCGCCACACGCCAACCCGCCACACGCCAACACACCAACCCGCGGAAATCACCTCCCCGTGTTGGAAGTTGTTGATCACTGATCGCGACGCGCGTCTTGTCCCACCCTCAGGTGCGTGCTTAACGTCGGACGAAGCAGCGGAAAGCGCTTTCCCTCCGGCCTTCCTGAGGTGCCCTCTATGCCATCCAGCTCCACCTCCCCCCTCCGGGCAGCAGTCGTCGGCACCGGCGCCATCGTCACCGGCAGCCATCTCCCCGCCCTTCGCGCCCACGCCGACCGCATCGAACTCGTGGCCGCAGTCGACGTAGACGCCACCCGCCTCACGGAATTCCAGAAACTGGCCGGTGAGCGGGTCACCGGCTACCACGACCTGCCCACCATGCTGGACACCGAGCACCCCGACCTCGTCCTCATCGGCACCCCACCCGCCCTCCACCAGCAACAGACCCTCGCCGCCCTGAAGTCCGGCGCCTGGGCCCTGTGCGAGAAACCGCTCACCCTCTCCCTCGCCGAGTACGACGAGCTCGCCGCCGCCGAGGAAGCCACCGGCGCCTACGCCTCCGTCGTCTTCCAGCACCGCTACGGCTCCGGCGCCGTCCACGCCCGCGACCTCATCCAGAACGGCACCCTCGGCACCCCGCGCGTAGCCCACTGCCAGACCACCTGGCACCGCGACGCCGCCTACTACGCCGTACCGTGGCGCGGCCGCTGGGCCTCCGAGGGCGGCGGCCCCACCATGGGCCACGGCATCCACCAGTACGACCTGCTCCTGCACCTCCTCGGAGACTGGACCGAGATCCGCGCGATGGCCGCCCGCCTCGTCCACGCCACCGAGAGCGAGGACGTCTCCACCGCCCTCGTCCGGTTCGCGAACGGCGCCCTCGCCACCGTCGTCAACAGCGTCCTGTCACCCGACGAGGTCAGCCGTATCCGCATCGACTGCGACCGCGCCACCGTCGAACTCACCCACCTCTACGGCCACTCCAACACCGACTGGACCTACACCCCCTCTCCCGGCGCCACTCCCATTCCACCACCCACCACTGACACTCCCAGCTCCCACAAGGCCCAGCTCGGCGCCCTCCTCGACGCCCACGACCAGGGCGTACGCCCCCCAGGCAGCGGCCCCGAAGCCCGCCGCACCCTCGAATTCGCCGCCGCCCTCTACAAGTCGGCCTTCACCGGCGCGACCGTCCGCGCCGGCGAGATCGCGCCCGGCGACCCGTACTACTCCGCGATGCACGGCAACCACCCGGAATGGAGCCCCAAGTGACCGCCCCCCACACCGCCGAGCCGCAGATCCAGGTGACCCACGTCCACGGCGAACGCATCACGGTCGCATCCGGCGATGTCGAGTTGATGGAGTACGTCTACAAGCCCGACCCCGCTCCGTACGAGTCCCGCAAGCCGTACATCCACCCCCTGCGCACCCTCGCCGGCCACCCCGTCTCCGGCTACCGCCCCAACGACCACCGCTGGCACAAGGGCGTACAGATGACCGCCAGCCACCTCTCCGGCCAGAACTTCTGGGGCGGCCACTCCTACATCCACGGCGAGGGCTATCTCCCCCTCCGCGACCGCATCGGCTCCATGCGCCACGACGGCTTCGACACCCTCGACGTCTCCGCCGACCGCCTCTCCTTCACCGAGCGCCTCACCTGGATCGAGAACCAGGGCGCGGAATGGGCCCGCGAAACGCGCACGGTCACCCTCCACGACGTAGACGAGGACTCCGGCTCCTGGGCTCTCGACTGGTCCATCCACCTGACCAACACCCGCGCGGACGGCGAGCCCCTCACCTTCGGCTCCCCGACCACCGCCGGCCGCGAGCACGCCGGCTACACCGGTCTCCACTGGCGCGGCCCCCGCGACTTCACCGGCGGCCGCGCCTTCGGCCCCGACGGCCCGGACGACCGCGACGCCTCCGACGACCTCATGGGCACCCACACCCCCTGGCTCGCCTTCACCGCCGAACACGACGACATCGACGGCCACTCCACCCTCGTCTTCGCCCACGCCCCCGAGAACGACAACTCCATCCACCCCTCCCACTGGTTCGTCCGCTCCGAACCCATCCCCACCGTCGCCTTCTCCTGGGCGTTCCACGAGGAGTTCGCGCTCCCGCCGGGTGAGTCCTTCTCGTACCGCTACCGGATCCTCGTCGCCGACGGCGCCTGGGACACCGCGCGCGTGGCGGCCCGACTGAAGGAGCTGAACTGGTGACACTCCCCAACACACCCCCACTCCCCGGCGGCATCGCCCTCTCCCATCTCTCTCCGTACGACTGGCAGGCCGCCGACGGCGTCTGCGGCGGCAGCCCTCACCTCCACCTGGTCTGCACAGAGGCCTACGTCGTCACTGGTGGCACCGGCAGCGTGCAGACCCTCAGCCCCGACGGCTACCGCGAACTCCCGCTCCAGGCAGGCACCGTCGCCTGGTTCACCCCCGGCACCGTCCACCGCATGGTCCAGGGCGAGGACCTCCGCATCACCGTCCTGATGCAGAACAGCGGCCTGCCCGAAGCCGGCGACGCCGTCTTCACCTTCCCTTCCGACTACCTGGACGACCCCGACCGCTACGCAGCCGCGGCCACCCTCCCGCCCCTCGACAGCCCCGACATCGAAGCCGCCGCCCGCAAACGCCGCGACCTCGCCGTCGAGGGCTACCTCACCCTGCGCGAGTGCCTCCGCGCCGGCGACCCCGCCCCGTACCGCGCCTTCCAGGAAGCCGCCGCCCGCCTGGTCGCCCCCAAAGCCGCCGCCTGGCGCGGCATCTGGGAACGCGGCGCCCTCGCCGCCGCCCAGCAAACCGGCATCCAACTCGACGCCCTCGCCACCGGCACCGCAGGCGACTACCTCGCCACCGCCACCGCCCTGAGCACCGACCCCCTCCGCCTCGGCGGCTACGGCATGTGCGGCCGCCGCGACGAGTACCAACTCCCCAGCGGCTGACAGCCCGAGCCCCACCGGGGACGCGGGGCCCTCCATCCCCACAGGCTCCGCGCCCCACATCCCCCCACCTCCGAGAGGAGACGCGACACCCCATGCCCGGCAACAGGACAACGAGGTCCTGGGCTCTGGCCCTCACGCTCGCACTCAGTGCCCTCGGCACCGGCTGCAGCGGAGGATCGGACCAGGCAACCGGCGACAAGACCGTGCTGCGCTACACCTGGTGGGGCAACCCCGACCGGGCCGAACGCACCGAGAAGGCCATTGCCCTCTTCGAAAAGCAACACCCCCGCATCGACATCCAGACCTCCTTCGCGGGCTACGAGGCCTACAAACAGAAACTCGCCACCCAGGCCGCCGGCGGCGACGCCCCCGACGTCATGCAGCTCGACTACCGCCAGATCGACCAGTACGCCAAGGGCGGCATCCTCCTCGACCTCGCCACCCAGTCCACCGCCCTGGACACCAGCGACATCGACCCCGGCCTCCTCGCCACCGGCAAGGTCGACGACACCCAGTACGCCATCCCACAGGGCCGCGGCACCGAGACCTTCGCCTACGACGCCCAGCAGTGGAAGAAGGCAGGCGTCGACCTCCCGGCCAACGGCTGGACCTGGGACGACTGGGCCAACGCCGTACGCACCGTCTCCGAGCGCACCGGGAAGCCCGGCTCCGTCGACCCCGGCCAGAGCGAGGACGCCTTCGAGGTGTGGCTGCGCGGCCAGGGCAAGTCCCTCTACACCAAGGACGGCGACCCAGGCTTCACCGCCGACGACCTCACCCGCTTCTGGACCTTCACCGACGGACTGCGCCGCGAGGGCGCCGTCTCCGCGGCGGAGGACACCACCCAGGTCGACGGCACCGTCGAGAACACCCCCCTCGGCCGAGGCACCGCCTCCGGCGACTTCAACTGGGACGCCCCCACCGCCGGCTTCGTCCCGATCCTCGGCGACAAGCTCGTCCTCGGCCCCCTTCCCGCCGGCCCCGCCGGCGTCGGTCAGTACTTCAAGCCCTCCATGTTCATGGCCGTGGCCGACTCCACCGGCCACCCCAAGGAAGCCGCCGAGTTCATCGACTTCATGGTCAACGACCTCGACGCGGCCCGCATCCTCGGCGCCACCCGCAGCATCCCGGTCAACGACACCGCCCGCGACACCGTCGTCCCCGAACTCACCGGCATCGACAAGCAGATCGCCGACTTCCAGCAGTCCGTCGAAGGCGAACTCAAACCGCCACCCCAGGCACCGCCCTCCGGCGACAGCGGCCTGCAGACCACCTTCATGCGCGACTACGACCAGGTGTCCTTCGGCAAACTGTCGCCCCGCGAGGCGGCCGAGAACTACCTCACCGAGGCGAAGGCGGAGCTGAGGCAATGACCACCACCGAAACCCCTGTCGCCCGCACCGCCCAGCCCGACAAGGCCCCCGCCCCACGCCGCTCCCGACGCCGCCGCGAAGGAGCCGCCTGGGTCTTCCTCTCCCCATGGGTGCTCGGCGCGAGCGTGCTCACCCTGCTCCCGATGGCCGTGTCGCTGTACCTGTCGTTCACCGACTACGACATGTTCACCGCCCCCCAGTGGATCGGCCTGCGCAACTACACCCAGATGTTCACCGAGGACCCCCGCTACTGGCGCTCCGTCCTCGCCACCCTCACCTACGTCGTCATAGCCGTCCCCCTCCAGCTCGCGCTCGCCCTGGCAGTGGCCCTGGCCCTGAAATCGATGCGCCGCGGCAAGGCCTTCTACCGCTCCGCCTTCTACGCCCCCTCCCTCCTCGGCGCCTCCATGTCCATCGCCCTCGTCTGGCGGGCCCTGTTCAACGACGGCGGCACCGTCGACCGCCTCCTCGGCACCGGCGGCTGGGTCAACCGCCCCGACTGGGCCCTCCTGACCGTCGCACTCCTCACCATCTGGCAGTTCGGCGCACCCATGGTCATCTTCCTGGCCGGGCTCCAGCAGATCCCCGCCGAGCTGTACGAGGCAGCCGCCGTCGACGGCGCCGGCACCTGGCGCCGCTTCACCTCGATCACCATCCCCATGCTGTCCCCGGTGCTCTTCTTCAACCTGGTGCTCCAGACCATCCAGGCCTTCCAGGTCTTCACCCCCGCCTTCGCCATCAGCGCCGGCAAGGGCGGCCCCGCAGACTCGACGCTCTTCTACACGCTCTACCTCTACGACCGCGGCTTCGTCGCCTCCCACATGGGCTACGCCTCCGCCATGGCCTGGGTCCTGCTCGCCGCCATCGGCCTGGTCACGGCCGTCCTCTTCAAGACCTCACGCAACTGGGTCTTCTACGCCAACGAGACCGAGGGAGGGGCACGATGACCCTCGCCACCGACGCCCCCCGCAAGACCGACTCCCGCCCGGACTCACGCTCACGGCGACGCCTGCCGCTGAACCGCATCGCCCTGCACATCGGCTGCCTCGCCGCCCTGCTGGTGATGCTCTACCCGCTGGCCTGGCTGCTCGCGACCTCGCTCAAGCCCGCCGACGAGGTGATCGCCAGCCTCAAGCTGCTGCCGTCCCGCCTGGAGTGGTCCAACTACAGCACCGCGCTGGACGGCGTGAACGACGTCTCCATCAGCCGTCTGCTGATCAACTCCCTGCTCGTCGCAGGCGGCGCCGTGCTCGGCAACGTCATCAGCTGCTCGCTCGCCGCATACGCCTTCGCCCGGCTGAAGTTCCGTATGCGAGGGCCCCTGTTCGCCTTCATGATCGCCACGATCATGCTGCCGCACCACGCCGTACTGATCCCGCAGTACATCGTCTTCAACCAGCTCGGCATGGTGAACACATACTGGCCGCTGATCCTGCCGAAGTTCCTGGCCACAGAGGCCTTCTTCGTCTTCCTCATCGTCCAGTTCATGCGCGGTCTGCCACGAGAACTCGAAGAGGCGGCCACGATCGACGGCTGCGGCCCCTTCCGAACCTTCTTCTCGGTGATCCTCCCGCTGACCCGCCCCGCCCTGATCACCACCGCCATCTTCACCTTCATCTGGACCTGGAACGACTTCTTCACCCAGCTCATCTACCTCTTCACCCCCGAGAAGTTCACGCTCACCCTCGCCCTCCGCCAGTTCGTCGACGCCTCCAGCCAGTCCTCCTTCGGCCCCATGTTCGCGATGTCGGTGATCGCCCTCCTCCCGATCGTCCTGTTCTTCCTCGCCTTCCAACGCTTCCTCGTCGAAGGCATGGCCTCCTCGGGGGTCAAGGGATGAGCACGACACCCCACCGCGAGCCCGGTGAACTCTTCGGCCCGCGCGCCACCCTCTTCGCCGACGTCCTCAGCATCGGCCTGGCCACCACCCTCACCTGCCTCCCCCTGATCACGGCACCGGCCGCCCTCTCCACCGCCTGCGCGGTACTCAGGGGCGCGGCCAACCACGAACCCTCCACCGCCGGCCGCTACTTCGCCCTGCTCCGCCAACGCCTGCGCCCCGGCGACCTGGCCGCGGGCGCACTAGCCCTGGCCGCCACCCTGCTGGTGATTGCGGACCTGGCCCTGGCAAGCGCCGGCCTGCCAGGAGCACGGCTGTTCGCGACAGCGGCCACAGCACTCACAGCAGTGGCCCTCACCATCGCCCTACGAGCCTGCGCCCGCCCCGAGTCCCTCACCGACTGGCGGGCGGCACTCCGCGCAGCCGCAACCGACACAGCACATGACCCCGCGGGCAGCGCCCTGGTCCTGCTCGCGGTGGCCACGGCCGCACTCTGCGCCTGGATGATGCTGCCGCTCGCCCTTCTGACCCCGGGCCCCCTCGCACTCGCCCTGGCCGGAGTGGCAAGGCGAAGGGAGACAGCCGGGACTTGAGGACGGGACCTAGGAGGAGAGCCGCCTGGCTATCTCAGGCAGGCGGCAACAGCCCGATCGCGCGATAGGCGGCATCCACAGTCGGACGCGCCATCGCCCGTGCCTTCTCAGCCCCATCCCGCAACACCCCCTCCACATGACCAGGATCCGCGCACAACTCCTTGTGCCTCTCCTGTACGGGCCTGAGGAACTCCACCACGGCGTCAGCGGTGTCCTTCTTCAACGCGCCATACGACTCATATACACCGCTCAAGCCCTCCGGGTTCCCACCCGTACAGGACGCAAGGATCTCCAGCAGATTCGCGACCCCGGGCCGCCCCTCCCGGTCGTACACGACCTCCTGCCCGCTGTCGGTCACGGCCCGCATGACCTTCTTCCGCACCACGTCAGGCTCATCCAGCAGATAGACGATCCCCGGCCCGACGTCCTCGCTCTTCCCCATCTTCGACGTCGGCTCCTGCAAGTTCATCACCCGCGCCCCCACCTTCGGATGCGTCGCCCGCGGCACCACGAACGTATGCCCGTACCGCTGGTTGAACCGCACGGCCAGATCCCGCGCCAGCTCCACATGCTGAACCTGGTCATCCCCCACAGGCACCTCATCGGTCCCATACGCCAGGATGTCAGCCGCCATCAGCACGGGATACGTCAGCAACGACAGCCGCACACTCCCGCCCCGCTCGCGCTCACGCGCCGCCTTCTCCTTGTACTGGATCATCCGTCGCATCTCGCCGTCGGTGGCCACGCACTCCAGCAGATACGACAGCCGCGCATGCTCATCCACATGGCTCTGCACGAACACAGTGCACAGCGCCGGATCCAGCCCCGCAGCGAGCAACAGCGTCGCCGCCTGGCGACTGAGCCGCCGCACCCGCGCCGGATCGTGGTCCACGGTCAGCGCATGCAGGTCGACGATGCAGAACAGCGCATCCGCCTGATGCTGATCGACCGCGGCCCACTGCCGCATGGCCCCCAGATAGTTCCCCAGCGTCAGATGCCCGGTCGGCTTGACCCCACTGAAGACCCGCGTCATCTCTCCACCTCCTGGTCGAGACCGCCGCACCCGGCGGCCGACCCTCCCGGAGGGAGATACGAGAACGGCCGCCGAAGCGGCGGCCGTTGGTTGCATACGTGAGTACGGCCGCCGTCAGGCGGCCCACCACAGCTGGGTACACGTACGCGTCGTCATGCCGACCAGGCTACGCCCCCACAGCTCCCCGCGGACCCAAGTTGACACGCCCAAAGCCGGTACGTACTGTTCTCCGAGTTGTCCGACGTGAGCGCCGACTCCGGTCGGTCCCCGGACAGCCAATCCGTAAGTACCAACCACTACTCGACGAGCAGTGATCATTCTGCCGTCGCGTCATTGGTATGCGTAATTACGGAATGAGGAATCCGCGTTCGAGAGACCGCAGCCCCCGATTAGCTCGGGAGCCAGGAATCCGCTAAAGTCTCACTCGTCGGAACGGCTCAACGGCCGGGAAGGCAAACCCCGCTGACTGGGGATCAGGTCGAGAAAGGATCTGATAGAGTCGGAAACGCAAGACCGAAGGGAAGTGCCCGGAGGAAAGCCGCGAGAGAGTCTCTCGGGTGAGTACGAAGGAAGCGTCCGTTCCTTGAGAACTCAACAGCGTGCCAAAAATCAACGCCAGATATGTTGATACCCCGTCCGTCGGACTGTGTCC
>NZ_JBQQBS010000012.1:0-192893 GCF_052245395.1 Streptomyces sp. 4N124 | reverse complement strand
GCTGCGTCGGGTCGGCATTCCCGAGCCGGAGCGGCGGGCGTCGGCGTTTCCGTTCCAGTTGTCGGGCGGGCAGCGGCAGCGGGTGGTCATCGCCATGGCGATCGCCAACGCGCCGGACCTGCTGATCGCGGATGAGCCGACCACCGCGCTGGACGTCACCGTGCAGGCCGAGATCCTCGATCTGCTACGGGAGTTGGCGGCCGACTCGGGTACCGGCGTGCTGCTGGTCACGCACAACATGGGCGTGGTCGCCGACTTCGCCGACCGGGTCGCCGTGATGCTGCGGGGCGAGATCGTGGAGACGGGGCCGGTGGAGGACGTACTGCTGCGGCCGGCGCACGCGTACACACGGCAGCTGCTGGCGGCAGTGCCGAGGCTGGCGGTGACCGAGCCCGATGAGGTGAAGGCTCCGGTGGAGGCGGGCACGGCGGTGGTCGAACTCCGGGACGTGACCGTCGACTTCGGCCGCGGACGTGGTGGCGTACGGGCGCTTCAGGACATGTCGGTCACGGTCGGGGCGGGCGAGACGGTGGGGCTGGTCGGCGAGTCGGGGTCCGGGAAGTCGACGGCCGCCCGGGTGGCGCTCGGCCTGGTCGCGCCGACCTCCGGTTCGGTCGCCCTGTTCGGCACCGACCTGGGCAGGACGAAGGGGCGGGCGCGCCGGGCCTTGTTGTCCGGGATCGGCCTGGTGCTCCAGGATCCCGTGGCCTCGCTGGACGCCAGGATGAGTGTCGCGGAGTGCGTGGCCGAGCCGCTGAGGGTGCATCGCCGGGGTATGACGGCCGCCGAACGGCGGGCCCGTGTCTCGGATGTACTCGAACTCGTCCGGCTGCCAAGGGAGTTGATGCAGCGGGGTCCGCGTGAGCTGTCCGGTGGGCAGCGGCAGCGGGTGAGTCTCGCCCGGGCCCTGGTGCTTCAGCCGCGGCTGCTGGTGGCGGACGAGCCGACGAGCGCGCTCGATGTGAGCGTGCAGCGGACGGTGCTCGAGGTGATCGCCGAGTTGCAGGCGGAGTTGGGGTTCGCGTGTCTGTTCGTGTCACACGATCTGGCGGTGGTGCAGGAGTTCGCGGGGCGGGTCGTGGTGATGCGGGCGGGACGGGTGGAGGAGCAGGGGCCGACCATGTCGACGCTGCTGCGTCCGGAGACCGATTACACGCGCCGGCTCATCGCGGCCGTCCCCGTGCCGGATCCGGTGCTGCAACGGCAGCGCAGGGCCGCACTCGGAGCCGGCGCGTGACGGCGGTCGCCGGCATCGACATCGGCGGGACGACCACCCAAGTGGTGCTGTGCGCACCGGACCTCGGCGTCCTCGACCGTCTCGGGGTACCGACGCCCGCGGCCGAGGGCGGTACGGCGATGATCGGCGCCGCGCTCGACGCGCTACGGCTGCTGCTCGACCGTACGCCCGCGAGGTTGCTCGGCGTCGGGGTCGGCGCCGCGGGTGTCGTGGACGCGCGGGCCGGGCGGATCCTCGTCGCGAGCGACTCCTTCCGGGGCTGGGCGGGGTTCGCGGTGACGGCGGCGGTCGAGCGGGCGCTGGGTGTCCCGGCGTTCCTCGACAACGACGTCAACGCTTTCCTGCGCGGGGAGGTCGCGAAGGGCGCGGCCGTCGGCGGGACCCATGTCCTGGGGATGACCCTCGGCACCGGGGTCGGTGGGGCGCTGTGGCTGGACGGTGCGCTGTACGACGGCCCGCGCGGCGCGGCCGGCGAGATCGGCCACGTTCCCGGCTTCGGCGACCTGCCGTGCACCTGCGGTGGCCGGGGCCACCTGGAGACCGTGGCCTCGGGCCGGGCGATCGCCGCGCGGTACGGCGCCCGCACGGCCCGCGAGGTGGCTCAGGCCGCCCACCGGGGCGACCCCGACGCGCTCGCCGCGTACGAGACGGCGGGTACGGCGGTGGCCCGGGCGCTGTTGATCACCGCGGGCCTGCTGGACATCACCACCTGCGTGATCGGCGGCGGAGTCGCCCGCACCTGGCCCCTCCTCGACCCGCCGATCCGCACCGCCCTCGCCGCCGAACCGCCCGTCAGCGGTCACCCACTCCACGTCCTGCCCGCCCGCCTGGGCGAGGACGCGGTGGCGATCGGCGCGGCGGCCCGGGCTGGAGCGGAACTCGGGGTGGGGACGCCGGTGTAGGCGGTGGGCACGAGCACGTCGGCGTCGGGCCCACCGCATCGCCGCGATGGAGCCGGGGGTCAGCTCAGGCCGGCCGTCTTCAGCCAGGTCTTGGCGACGTCCAACGGGTCCTTGTTCTCGAGCTGGACCTGGGAGTCCAGCTCCAGCAGGGTCTTGGTGTCCAGCTTGGCGGAGACCGCGTTGAGGGCGGCGACGCCCTCCTGGGAGAGGCCGGACTTGTATACGAGCGGCGTCACGTTGGCGAAGCCGAAGAGGTTCTTCGGGTCCTGGAGGACGACGAACTTCTCCTTGGTGATGTTCGGGTCGGTGGTGAAGATGTCCGCGGCCTGCACGGTGTTCTTCTTCAGCGCCGCCGTGGTCAGCGGGCCGCCGGCGTCGAGCGCCTTGAAGGACTTGAACTCCAGGCCGTATACGTCCTTCAGGCCGAGCAGGCCCTGCTGGCGGGTCTGGAACTCGGGCGAGCCGCCGATGACCATCTCGGGAGCGACGTCCTTGATGTCCTCAAGGGTGGACGCCGCGGTGAGGTTGTACTTCTTGGCGGTCTCCGCGTTCACCGACACGGAGTCCTTGTCCTCGGCGGGCGAGGGGTCGAGAAGCGTCAGCTTGGAGTCGAGCTTGGCCTTCACCGCGGAGCCGACGGCCTCGATGGACTTCTGCTCCGCCTTCGGGTCCAGGTACGCCAGCAGCGAGCCGTTGTACTCGGGCAGGACGGTGATGGAGCCGTTCTTGAGCAGGCCGTAGGTCGTCTCACGGCTGCCGATGTTCGGCTTGTACTCGACCTTGATGCCCTTGGCCTTGAGCGCCTCGCCGTAGATGTCGGCGAGCAGGATGCTCTCGGCGAAGTTGTTCGACCCGACGACGACCGTGTTGCCGTCCGCCTTGTCTTCCGTCAGCGGGTTGGACTCGTCGGCGGAGTCGGAGCCGCATCCGGCAACGAGCGCCGCCACTGCTGCGAGGGCGACCGCGGCCGCGCGGGGGTGTCGCATGCTGGACCAGCTGCTCTTCACGGTAGAAGTCACGATTCCCGTTCCGGGGCTCAGAGATTGGATGACCTTCTTCTGATCCAATCCAGCCGCTTCTTGGTCAGTCAAGGGCAGCCGGGTCACCAATTGGCTTCGATGCGTACCCGATCGTGAAGATACCGGGGAGGAACCGGCAGGGAGCCGCACTCAGGTTGTAACGGATTCTTGACTCAGGGTGCGGAGCAACCGCTTCCGAAGAGCCTGTAGTCTCGCCGGAGTTGGCGAAGCGCAGTGATGTGCAGGCGCCGCTCCACTCACATCTCAAACCAGCCAGAGTCGATCAGAGACGGTCACGTGCGTTCCCGCGCCGTGCGACACCCCACGAAGGAGGCCTGGTGTCCACGAACGAGGTGGGCCTAAGGCGCTTCGCCGACCGCTGGCCGTTCCGGCGCAAGCTCAACGTGCTGGTCGGCGTACCGCTCGCCGTGGTCGCCGTGCTGCTGGCGTATCTCTTCACCGACCAGGTGGGCCAGGCCCGGGACGCCGCCGCCGCGGCCCGGCTGGTGCGGGACAGCGCCCAGGTCGCGGAGCTGGCCGACCGGGTGAACGCCGAGCACCAGCAAGCGATCCTGCTGTCCGTGCGGTTCGAGGCCACCGAGTCCGGCGCCCGGCCCGGCATCACCGCCTACCGCAAGGCGCAGGCCGCGGTGGACCAGCAGGTCGAGACGGTACGCGACACCTTCGGCGACCGGCTGCCGGACACCGAGGCGCAGGCTCTGAAGGAGATCAACGGCCTGTCCAGCCTGCGGACGACGATCGAGCAGGGCTATCTGCCCGCCGACAACATCGACCCCGCCTACACCAACGCCGCCAAGGCCGTGATCGACGGCCTCGGACTCGACCGCAACCCGTCCCTCGCCGCCACCTTCACCGGCAATCTGCTGGACTCCCTGCTGCGCGCCGACGCCGCCCACAGCGCCTTCGAGACCAGCGTGTTCTCGGCGCGGACCGGTGACTCCAACGCGCTCATCGAGTTCATCGCGGCGGTCGGCAACTACGAGCTGTACACGCACCAGGCCGAGCGCTTCGCCCGGTTCGCCACCGACGCGCAGGCCGACGAGCTGAGCGGTATCGAGCACAACACCGCCCAGGCCGAGATCATCCGGCACTACGCCGAGCTGCAGATCGACCCCAGCGGACTGCAGGCCAGTTCGCCGTCGGAGATCCGCGCCGCGTTCACCGAGGCCCTCGACGGCTACCCCGACTACCGCGCGCAGTCCCAGACCCGGCTGAAGATCACCTCCTCGCTCATCGGGCAGATCGCCGACCGCGCCGACAACGCCTCCAACGACGCCTGGTGGAACGCCGCCTGGCTGCTGGGCCTCGCGCTGCTCGGCTTCGCGCTCTGGCTGGCCCTGTCCGTGGCGGTGCGCCGCTCGGTGGTCCGCCCGGTGCAGGCCCTCACCGGCGCCGCGCAGGAGGTCGCCGAGGTCGCCGGGCGCGAACTCGCCCGGGTCGCCGACGACGACACCGAGGACGACGGCCCGCCGCTGCTGCGGGACATCCCGGTCACCGCACGCGACGAGATCGGCGACCTCGCCGAGGCCTTCAACCACGTACAGACCACCGCCGCCGCGCTGCTGGAGCGCCAGGTGCTCAGCCGCCGCAACACCGCCGAGATGTTCGGCAACGTGGGCCGCCGGGTCAGCAACCTCACCACCCGCCAGCTGGCGCTCATCGACGCCGTCGAGCGCGGCGAGACCGACCCGGCGCTGCTCGAACGCCTCTACTCCATCGACCACATCGCGGTCCGGCTGCGCCGCAACGCGGACAGCCTGATGCTGCTGGCCGGCATCCGCGAGACCGTCCTGGACGCGGGCCCCACCACGCTCACCACCGTCGTACGGGCCGCGCTCGGCCAGATCGAGGGCTTCCAGCGGGTACGGCTCGACGCGCACACCGATGTGATGGTGGAGCCCGACATCATCGGCGACCTCACGCTGATGGTGGCCGAACTCCTGGAGAACGCCGTGTCGTTCTCGCCGGCGGGCAGCCCGGTCGAGGTGACCCTGCACACCGGCGACGACGGCGGCGCGTCGATCGTGATCGCCGACCACGGCCTGGGCATGAGCGCCGAGCGGCTGGCCGAGGAGAACGCCCGGCTGATCCGCCGTGAGCGGCTCGACCTCGTGCCGACGAAGGTGCTCGGCCTGTTCGTGGTGGGTACGCTGGCGCGCCGCTGGTCGGTCGGCATCACGCTGACCCGGACGCCGGGCGGCGGAGTGACCGCCGAAGTGGCCATCCCGGCGTCGCTGCTGCTCTCGATGAGCGCGGTGGCTCCGGCGCCCGCGACGCCCGCCGTGGAGGCGGCGTCCGGCCCGCGCCCGTCCGTCGCGGCGGCACCGGGCGACGCCGCCCCGCTCCCCCGCCGGGTGCCCAAGCGGGAGGCGGCCGGTACCGAGGACGACAAGCCCGTGATCCCCAAGCCACGCGGCGAGGACGCGTCCGACGACGCCCTGGCCTCCCGCCCGCTCCGCCGCCGCGTCCGCGGAGCGACGCTCCGTACGACGGTCGGCGAGACCACCGGTGAGACCGCGCGTCCTGCCACACCCCCGGCCGACGCGGACGCCGTCCGCAGCGCGCTGGAGGAGTTCGAGGCGGCCGTGGAGCAGGCCAACCGGGACAGCGCGAGCGGACCGGACCCGAAGACTTCGCAGGACCAGAACCACCTCCCGGAAGGAGCGGAGCAGTGAGCACGTCGACAGGTGACACTCCCACGGGAGGGGCCACGCCCGACGAACTGCGGGCCGCAGCAGCCGACTTCACCTGGCTGCTCAACCGTTTCGCCACCGAGACCGCGGGTGTCGTCGACGCCATTGCGGTGTCCTCCGACGGTCTGCTGATCGCGGTGGCACAACTACGGGAGCGGGCGCACTCCGAGCGGCTGGCCGCGATCGTCTCCGGCCTCACCAGCCTGGCCGCCGGCGCCTCCGGCAACTACGGCCTGGGCGCCCTGAACAAGGTCATCATCGACCTGGAGGGCGGCCATGTCCTGGTCTCCGCGATCGGCAGCGGCGCCGTGCTCGGCGTGGTCGCCGACAAGGAGGCCAAGCTGGGCAACATCGCGTACGAGATGACGCTGTTCGCCAACCGTGCCGGTGGCGCGCTCAGCCCTCAGCTCGTACTGGAACTGAAGAACACCGTCGGCGTTCCGTCGTCGGGTTGACCGGGCACCGCCCGGCCGAGGAACAAGAGGACACAGACCCATGGCGGACGGCCGTACGCCGAACGGTGCCGACGAGGGCGGCTCCCCGGACCGGGTGGGCCCCGCCCCCGCGGTACGGCCGTTCCTGGTCACCGCCGGCCGGGTGGCGCCGACCTCGTCCGGGCGGACGATGCCCGTCGAGACCCAGGTGGTGGCCACCGCCGAGGGCCTCGACGCGCTCGACCGGCTCTCCTTCGAACAGCACGACATCATCGCCGCCTGCCGGCAGCCGCAGTCCATCGCGGAGATCGCGGCCCGGCTGCGGCTGCACCTCAACGTGGTCCGTATCCTCTCCGAGGACCTGCGGGCGGCGGGGCAGTTGACGGTGTACGTGCCCAACACCGACGCCACCCACGACTCATCCGTCCTGCGCAGGGTTATCGATGGCCTCCGTGCCATCCCCGACTCCCGGGGGGTTCTCCGTGACACCGACTGAACCGGTCGCCGGCGGCGCAGCTGCGCAGACCGCCGTACGACCGCCGCTGCCGGTGAAGATGGTGATCGCGGGCGGATTCGGCGTGGGCAAGACCACCGCGGTCGGCTCGATCTCCGAGATCGAGCCGCTGACCACCGAGGCCGCGATCACCGAGGTCGCCGCGGGGGTGGACGACCTCTCCCACACCCCCCGCAAGACCACGACCACGGTCGCCATGGACTTCGGGTGCATCACCATCGACCCGACCCTGAAGCTGTATCTGTTCGGCACGCCCGGGCAGGACCGGTTCGGGTTCATGTGGGACGACATCGTCGAGGGCGCGGTCGGTGGGCTGGTCATCGTCGACACCCGCCGCCTCGACGACTGCTACGCCGCGGTCGACTACTTCGAGCACAAGCGGATCCCGTTCGCGGTCGCCGTCAACGCCTTCGACGGCAAGGTCGAGCACGAGCTGGACGAGGTCCGCTGGGCCCTCGACGTCGCCGAGCACGTCCCGCTCGTCGTCTTCGACGCGCGGGAGCGGGGCTCTGTGCGGGACGCTCTGCTGGTTGTACTGGAACTGGCGCTGGCCCGTAGCGAGGGGTGAGCAGGGTTTCGTGGGTGGCTGCGGGCCGGTGGGGGCTGGTCGCGCAGTTCCCCGCGCCCCTGACGAAAGCGCCCCGAAGGGGCGCGGGGAACTGCGCGACCAGCCACGACGGCGCCGCGGCTGAGGGCTTACGCCCGGCGCACTCCGCGTGACACCGAGAAGCGGCCCGCCGCCCAGAACACCCCGAGCGTGACCAGGGCGAGCGCGGCGACCAGCGTGGCGCCGCCGACGACCTTCTCGTAGTCGCGCTGGTAGAGACCGTCGACGATGTAACGCCCGAGGCCGCCGAAGCTGACGTACGCGGCGATGGTGGCCGTGGAGACGATCTGGATGGCCGCGGAGCGCAGTCCGCTGAAGATCAGCGGGAGCGCGACCGGCACTTCGACCCTGAAGAGGATCTCGGTCTCGGCCATGCCCATGCCGCGGGCGGCGTCCACCGGCGCGGGGTCGACGGAGCGCATCGCCTCGTAGGTGGTGACGAGGATGGGCGGGATCGCGAGCACGACCAGCGGGATCATGACGGGGGCCAGCCCGAGGCCCAGCAGCACGAACATCAGCACCATCAGGCCGAAGCTGGGCAGCGCGCGCCCCGCGGTGGCGATGAGGGCGAGCGTGTTGCCGCCGCGTCCGGTGTGGCCGGTGAGCAGGCCGACCGGCAGCCCGACGGCCGCGGCGATGGCGAGTGCCTCCAGCGTGTACTGGACGTGCTCGGCGACACGGGTCGGGATGCCGTCGTAGCCCTGCCAGTGGGCGCTGTCGCTGAAGAAGGCGTCGATGTAGTTCAGGACGTTCACCGGGCGGCCGCCTTCGCGAGCGTACGGGTGTTCTTGCGGGTGCCGCGCGGCATCCAGGGCGTGAGGAGGATACGGACGCCGATCAGGGCGGCGTCCACGAGGATGGCGAGGACGGCCGTGCCCACCACGGAGAGCCAGATCAGCCGCGGCTGGTTGTAGATCATGCCGCTGTTGAGCAGGTTGCCGAGGGCTCCCTGGTTGCCGATCAGCATGCCGACGCTGACGAGGGAGACGCTGGAGACGGACGCCACCCGCAGCCCGGCGATGATCGCGGGCGCGGCGATCGGCAACTGCACCTGGACATAGCGTCGTACGGGCCCGAAGCCCATCGCTGTGGCCGCGGCGAGGGTCTCCTGCGGCACCGATCGCACACCGTCGACGATCGCCGGGACCAGCACGACCAGGCTGTAGACGGCCAGCGGGATCATCACCGTGAGCTCGCTCAGCCCGGTGTAGTCGATGAGGATGACGAAGAAGGCGAGCGACGGGATCGCGTAGAGCACGGTCGTCACCCACAGCACCGGCGGGTACAGCCAGCGCACCCGTACGCACAGCTGGGCGAGGGGCAGCGCCACCAGCAGCCCGAACAGCACCGGCAGCAGCGCCTCGCGCAGATGCAGCATGACCAGGCCGAAGTAGCTGTGCTGGAGGTCGCTGGGCAGGTCGAAGAGTTCGCTCATCGCGCGGCCTTCTCCGTCTTGCCGTCAGCCTTGGTGCCCGCCTTGCCGTCCGCGCGCCGCTCCGCGTGGGCACCGCGGATCGCCTCGCCGATGGTCTGCTGGGAGACGACTCCGGCGGCCCGGCCCTCGCCGTCCACGGCGACGGCCCACCCGGTGGGTGAGAGCACGGCACAGTCCAGCGCGGCCCGCAGCGAGTCCGTACCGGCGGTGAACGGCCGTCCGTAGGAGAGGAGTTGGTCCTGCCGGATCTCCCCCGCGGTCAACTCCCCCGGTTCGGCCCAGCCGAGCGGCTTGCCGTCCAGATCCGTTACGAGGAGGTAGGGCGCGTCCGTGGTGTCGCGGGCGGCGATCTGCTCGGCGGTCGCGTCGACGGCGATGATCGGCGCGGTCAGCAGTTCAAGCTGCGCGGACGGGAAGAACGACAGCCGGCGGATGCCGCGGTCGGCGCCGAGGAAGTCCTCCACGAAGGCGTCCGCGGGGTCGGTGAGCAGCTCGGCGGGCGGCGCGAACTGGGCGAGATGGCCGCCGGTGCGCATCACGGCGACCATGGTGCCGAGCTTGACGGCCTCGTCGATGTCGTGGGTGACGAAGACGATCGTCTTGCCCAACTCCGCCTGGATACGCAGGAGTTCGTCCTGAAGCCCCTTGCGGACGATCGGGTCGACGGCCGAGAACGGCTCGTCCATCAGCAGCACCGGCGGGTCCGCGGCGAGCGCCCGCGCCACGCCGACGCGCTGCTGCTGACCGCCGGACAGCTGGTAGGGGTACCGCTTGGCGAGCGCGGCGTCGAGCCCGACCCGCTCCATCAGCTCCCTGGCCCGCGCCCGCGCCTTGTCCTTCCCCCAGCCCAGCATGCGGGGCACGGTGGCGATGTTGTCGACGATCGTGCGGTGCTGGAAGAGTCCGGCGTTCTGGATGACGTAACCCATGGACCGGCGCAGCGTGTTGACCGGCTGCTTCATGATGTCGACGCCGTCGAGGGTGATCGTCCCCTCGCTCGGCTCCACCATCCGGTTGATCATGCGCAGGGTCGTCGTCTTACCGCAGCCCGAGGGGCCGACGAGGACGGTGATCGAGCGGTCGGGTATGTCCAAGGAGAGCCGGTCGACCGCCACCGTGCCGTCCGGGTACCGCTTCGTGACTGAATCTATCCGTATCAAAACGCCGAATACCCTTCGGGTCTGGCAGAAGTTGCCCGCTTCGGCCATGGCGCGGGCCGTTGCGGGGAGAGTCTAGACGGCCTGTGTTGCAACCTAACTCTCAGGCGACCGGCACCTTCTCCGTGCGCAATACCCGCCGCTCGGCGTCGACGGCGAACACCTCGCACCCCTCCCGCCCAGCCGCCCAGGCGACACCCTCCGCGCCCATCGCGAACGCCGCCGTCGCCGCGGTGTCCGCCTCCGTGAGCGTGGACGCCACGACGGTGACCGAGAGAAGACCGGTCGCCGGACGTCCAGTACGCCCGTCGACGATGTGGTCGCCGCGCTCATAGCGCCCGGACGTCGCGACCGCTCCGTCGGTGATCTCCAGCACGGTGCACAGCTGATCGGCGTGTTCGGGGTGCCGTACACCCACACGCCAGGGACCGCCGGCCGCGACGACATCGCCGCCGGCGTTGAGGTAGAACCTGCGCACCCCGGCGGCGGTCAGCAGGTCCGCCGCCCGCTGCACCGACCAGCCCTTGACGACCGCGCACGGGTCGAGGCCCTCGCCGGGCCGGCGGGCGTCGAAGGCGCCGCCGGTGGCGAGGCGGTACTGCTCGCACAGGTCGAGCACCTCGGCGAGGTCGGCGCTGACCTCGCCGAGGGCGATGTCACCGCGGTCGAGCCGGGACACCTCGCTGTCGGGCTTGAACGGGCTGAACCGTTCGTCGACCTCGCGCAGCCAGGTGAAGACCTCGTCCGCGAGCGCGGCGGGGACGTCCTCGTCGTCGATGCGCAGGGAGACGGGGAAGCCCATGACGTGCTCGACCCGGTGCATGTCAGGCGCCCTTCGCGTCGATGGCGGCCTGGAGGGACTCCTTGTAGCCCTCGGTGGTGATCGTGGCGCCGGACACGGTGTCGACGTCCGCGCTCTGCGCCTCCAGGGTCGACGCGATCAGCTTCGGCACGGCGGCCGTGGTCTGCGGGTGGTTCGGCTGCTGGAGCATCCGCACGGCGGTGATCTTGTCGCCGTCGAAGGTGACCTCGACCTGGACCGGACCTTTCTCGGTCTGGATGGTCGAGCCCGTGACCACGGTGGAGCCGGCGGACGCCGACGGCGTGGACGCGGGCGCCGCCGCTTCCGTGGACGCGGCGGTGTCGACGGACGGTTCGTAGCGCCAGACGGTGACCAGGCCGGCGGCCGACAGGACAAGGGCGGGTATGACTCGCTTCACGGTGTCCCTCTCATCCAGCCAGGCTGAAACGCTCGAAGTGGATCTGCGGCTTGGGCACGCCCAGCTCGCGCAAGGTGCCGAGCACCGCGTTCATCATGGGCGGCGGCCCGCACAGGAAGACGTCCCGGTCGGCGATGTCCGGCACGAGCCGGCTGAGTTCCGGCGCCGCGAGCCGGTCCGGGACGGGCGACCCGGTCACCAGGTGCAGCTCGGCGCCCTTCGTGGCGGCGAGGTCGCGCAGCTCGTCGTAGAGGACGGCGTCCCGGTCGCTGCTCACGCGGTAGATGACGACGGCGTGGCCCTCCAGCTCCTCCAGCAGGGCGCGGATCGGGGTGACGCCGACGCCGCCGGCGATGAGGAGTGACTCGGGCCGGGTGCGGTGCATCGCGGTGAACGCGCCATAGGGGCCCTCGGCGAAGACGCGCGTGCCGACCTTCACGTGCCGCAGGGCCGCGCTGCCGTCACCGGCCGCCTTGGCGGTGAGCCGGAGGCTGCGGCCGTCGGGGGCGGCGGACAGCGAGAAGGGGTTGGCCTGCCACCAGCGGTCCCGGGTGAGGAAGCGCCACAGGAAGAACTGGCCGGCCCGCGCGCCCATCCGGTCCAGGTCGCGGCCGGTGATGTAGACGGAGACGACGTTGTGCGACTCGGGGACGACGGCCGAGACGCGCAGCTGGTGGCGCCAGTTCCGCCACAGCGGCAGCACGGCCCGGCCCAGGACCACGGCGCCGAGTGCGAAGCCCCACAGGGTCCACCAGTAGGCGGTGGCCAGGGACGACGCGACGAACGTCGTGCCGACCGCGACTTCGTGCGTGAACGCCAGGACCACGGCGGCGTAGGTGTACAGGTGGATGAAGTGCCAGGTCTCGTAGGCCAGCCGGCGCCGGGCCCAGCGGGCCGAGACGGCGCCGATGAAGATGATCAGCACCCAGGCGACGAGCGCGCGCAGCACGCCCTCGGTGGTCTCGGCGAGGTCGACCAGCTGGTTGACCGGGTCCAGGCCGGAGGACTCGCCGTAGCCGAAGGTGATGAAGACCACGTGGCCGACCAGC
Source organism: Streptomyces sp. 4N124 (assembly GCF_052245395.1). Classification (NCBI taxonomy): domain Bacteria; kingdom Bacillati; phylum Actinomycetota; class Actinomycetes; order Kitasatosporales; family Streptomycetaceae; genus Streptomyces; species Streptomyces sp. 4N124. Next base: position 180,605 of record NZ_JBQQBS010000012.1, on the reverse strand, counting down.
GTCCACAGCAGCGAGAAGCCGATCCAGCGGTGCCAGAGGGTCATCCGGTCCATGCCGATCCGGCGGTCGAACCAGGGCAGCCGGGCCACCAGCAGCAGCTGGAACGCCATCAGGAGCCCGGCGAGCAGGCCGCACAGCCGGCCCAGCACGATCAGGGTGTTGGAGGCGAACCCGGCCTGGACGAAGAAGTAGGCCACCACGGCAACGTTCACGGCCAGCACGGCGTACAGGCCCGTGCGGGCGGCCACCCTGGGGCGTATCGCCGTGGGGGGCGCAGGGGGCGATTGGACGGTTGTCACGGGCGGCAGCTCCTTGGTCGGGTTCTGGGACGTCGGGTCTTGGACACCGAGCTTGGCTGGCGGGAGCTGTCGAACACCTGTCGTTGTTCTTTCAAGTGGTTATCGATGTGGTCCCGGCCCCGACCGGGCCCATGGCGACCACGGGCGCGTGCCGCACTATGTGGGGGTGGAAAAAGTACGACTGCTCGTCGTGGACGACGACCCGCCGATCGCCGACCTCGTCGCGACGGTCGCCCGTTACGAAGGCTGGGACGCGGTCACGGCGAACTCCGGTGAGGAGGCGCTGCGCGCCGCCGCCGAGTTCCACCCGGACATCGTGGTGCTCGACCTGATGCTGCCGGACCTGGACGGCTTCGGCGTGCTCGACCGGCTGCGCCGCTCCGGGACGATGGTGCCGGTGGTGTTCCTCACCGCGCGGGACGCGGTCGCCGACCGAGTGGCGGGGCTGACCCGTGGCGGCGACGACTACCTGGTCAAGCCGTTCGCGGTGGAGGAGCTGATGGCCCGGCTGCGCACGGTGCTGCGGCGCAGCGCCGGGCCCGGCTTCCAGCGGTCCGTCCTCCAGGTCGCCGACCTCACGATGGACGAGGACACCCGTGAGGTGCGGCGCGGCGACCGCATGCTCACGCTCACCCCGACCGAGTACGAGGTGCTGCGCTACCTGATGCGCAAGTCGCCGACCGTGCTCACCAAGGCGCAGATCCTCGACCATGTGTGGGAGTACGGCTTCGGCGGCCGCTCGAACGTCGTCGAGCTGGTCGTCAGCCGGCTGCGCCGCAAGCTCGACGAGACCGACGAGGGCACGGCTCCGCTGATCCACACCGTCCGGGGCTTCGGATACGTGATCCGGCAGGCCGCCGAGTGATCCGGCGGCTCAGGCAGACCTACCGCAGACTGCGCCTCGGCACCCGGCTCGCCCTGGGCCTCGGCGTGCTGTCCCTCGTCGTCTTCGCGGTCGTCGGCACGGCGCTGACGACGTACATGCGGGACTACCTGTCGAAGCAGCTCGACGAACAGCTGGCGCAGGGCCAGATCGCCCAGTCCAAGTCCATCGCGGACTACGGCACGCTCTCCGGGAAGAAGTACTACAGCTGGTACTACGCCGTGTACGACGTGCGGGACGGCACGCCCGTGCTCCGCAAGCCCGAGGACCCCGCCGACCTGCCCAAGGACGTCGACGCCTTCACCGCCGTGGCGCGGGCGCAGACCACCGCGGACACGGAAGTCCTGCGCACCGACCACCTCAAGGGCAAGGGCGAGTTCCGGTTGCGCGCCTGCGAGGTCGAGCCCGGTCTGATCCTGGTCAGCGCCGCGCCCATGGCCGGCATCGACGACACCGTGGGCCAGCTGATCACGATCCAGGCCGTCACGTTCGGGCTCGCGCTGCTCGCCCTGGTGGTCGCCGGCCGGGGGATGCTGCGGCGCGGTCTGAAGCCGCTGAGCGACATGGCGCACACGGCGCGCGGCATCACCTCGCACGACCTGACGGACTCGGCGCGGCTGCCGGTACGGCACGACGGGCGCAGCGGCGGCCCCGAGGTCGAGGAGCTGCGCACCGCGTTCAACACGATGCTGGAGCACATCGACGACTCCCTCGCGGTCCGTGCGGAGGCCGAGCAGCGGCTGCGCAGGTTCGTCGCGGACGCCTCGCACGAGCTGCGCACACCGCTGATGTCGGTACGTGGCTACGCCGACCTCTTCCAGTACGCCGCCGCCAACGCCCCCGAGGAACGCGACAAGCATCTGGCCCGGCTGCGTGCCGAGGCCGCCCGGATGGGATTCCTCCTGGACGACCTGCTGCTGCTCGCCCGTCTTGACGCCGCCGAGGTCGAGGCGCCGCTGCGGATCAAGGACGCGGACCTGGTGGAGCTGGTCGAGCACGCCGCGGACGCCTTCCGCGCGGCCCACACGGACCACCCGCTCACGGTGGCCACCGGCCCCTCCCGGCTGACGATGCGGCTGGATCCGCAACGCGTCCGGCAGGTCCTGGACAACCTCCTCACCAACGCGGCCGTGCACACCCCGGAGGGCACGGAGGTGTCCCTGTCGGTGTCGGTCACGGACGGCCGGGCCGTCGTACGGGTCGCCGACGCGGGCCCCGGCATCCCGCCCGCCGACCGGAAACGGATCTTCGACCGCTTCTACCGCGTCGACAAGGCCCGCAGCCGCGATCGCGGCGGCAGCGGACTCGGCCTTGCGGTGGCGCACTCGCTGGTGTGCGCGCACGCCGGCACGATCGACGTCACCAGCGAACCGGGCGCCACGGTGTTCACGGTCTCGCTGCCCCTCCCGAAAGGTCTTACGGACCGGTGACATGACGGGCGCGGCCCGCCCGTAAGGGCTGGTCGCAGGCCTACGTTGAGGGCATGCGCGTACTGGTCACCGGCGGTGCCGGATTCATCGGATCCCATGTCGTCGAGGCCCTGCGGGCCCACGGCCACGAGCCCGTCGTCTACGACATCCGCGACGACCCGGCGTCGGACGTACGGAACCCCGAAGCCGTCCGAACCGCCCTGACGGGCATGGACGCGGTCTGCCACCAGGCGGCGATGGTCGGCCTCGGCGTCGACTTCTCGGACGCGGCCGACTACGTCTCCCACAACGACCTGGGCACCGCGGTGCTGCTCACCGCCATGGCGGAGACGGGCGTACGACGGCTGGTGCTGGCCGGGTCGATGGTGGTGTACGGCGAGGGACGGTACTCGTGCGAATGGCACGGCGTGGTGCGACCGGGCCCCCGTTCGGTCGCCGACCTGGAGTCGGGCCGCTTCGAACCGCTCTGCCCCGTCTGCGGCGAGGACCTCTCCCCCGGCCTGGTCGGCGAGGACGCCCCCGTCGACCCACGCAACGTGTACGCGACGACCAAGCTCGCCCAGGAGCACCTGGCCGCGGCCTGGGCACGGTCGACCGACGGCTCGGCGATCTCACTGCGCTACCACAACGTCTACGGCCCCAACATGCCCCGCGACACCCCCTACGCAGGCGTCGCCTCCTTCTTCCGCTCCGCCCTCGCCCGCGGCGAATCCCCCCGCGTCTACGAAGACGGCCACCAGCGCCGCGACTTCGTCCACGTACGCGACGTGGCCTCGGCCAACGTGGCGGCGCTGGAGGCGAATCCCGCGCCGGGCGCCCTCACCACGTACAACACCGGCAGCGGCGAACCGCACACGGTCGGCGAGATGGCCCACGCCCTCGCCGCGGCGTGCGGCGGCCCGGAGCCGGTGGTCACCGGCGAGTTCCGCCTGGGGGACGTACGCCACATCACAGCCGACTCGTCGCGACTGCGGGCGGAGTTGGGGTGGAAGGCGGAGGTGGGCTTCGAGGAGGGGATGCGGGAGTTCGCGCAATAGCCCCTCCGGCGTTTGAGGAGCGGGGTCTGGGGCGGAGCCCCAGGGATGGGACGGGTAGGGGCGGAGGGGGCGAAACCCGCTTGTCACACCCCAGCCATAGGCAACGTCACCTCGAACCGACAGCCCCCAGGCACATTGTGAACAGCCGCCCGCCCCTGATGAGCCTCCACAATCCCCCGCACAATCGCCAGCCCCAGCCCCGCCCCCGCCGGAGGCGTCCGCGCATCGTTCCCCCGCCACCCCGTGTCGAACACCCGCGGCAGATCCTCCTCAGGAATCCCCCCACACCCGTCCGTGACGGACAACACCACACCATCGGCCGAGCGTTCGGCGGCCACGGCGACCGTCCCGTCCGTCGGCGTACGCCGAATCGCATTGACGAGCAGATTGCCAAGAACCCGGCTCATCTCCTTACCGTCCACCTCCACCGGCACCGGTTCCACCCGATCACCCACAAGCCGCACGCCATGCTCCCGCGCCAGCGGATCCGCCCCCGCGAGGGCATCCCCGACAAGGTCGTACAGCGAGATCCGGCTAGGGCTCAGCGCCAGCGTCCCCGCATGGATGCGGGACAGTTCGAAGAGGTCACTCACCATGTCGTTGAGGCGTTCCACCTCGGTGCGGATCTGACGGAGATAGCGGTCCGGGTCCGCAGCGACACCGTCCTCCAGGGCTTCGGCCATGGCACGCAGCCCGGCAAGCGGGGTACGCAGGTCGTGCGAGATCCAGGCGACGAGTTCACGCCGCGAGGACTCCAGCGCCCGCTCACGGGTCCGGGACTCGGCGAGTTTGACGCTGGTCGCCTCCAACTCCCGGCTCAGCGCGGCGAGTTCGGCGGTCGCGGGACCGTCGGGCGAGGTGAAGTCCCCGCCGTCACCGAAGGAGCGGGCGGCCAGCGCGAGGGCCCGGCTGCGGGCGACGACCCAGCGGCCGAGCAGAGTCGCGGTGACGAGGGAGACCACGGCGGCCATCGCGACGACCAGCGTGACGACCTTCAGATCGTGCTCGGACAGGAACATCGCCCGCGCGACCGCGAGGGTGCCCGCGAGCATCGCGGTGACCCCGACGGCGGCGACCACGGCGAGGTGCACGGCGAGCGAGCGGCGCCGGATGAGCCGCAGGACGCCCGCGCCGAGCACGCCGGCCGCGGCGGCGCCGAGGAAGGCGAAGAGCGCGATGAGGAGCATGTCGCGCATGATCACGCCTCCCCGGTGCCGAAACCGGTGTCGAAGCGATAGCCGACTCCCCACACCGTCTGGATCAGCCTCGGCCGCGCCGGATCGTCCTCGACCTTGCCGCGCAGCCTGCGCACATGGACGGTGACGGTCGACAGGTCGCCGAAGTCCCAGCCCCACACCTCACGCATCAGGTCCTCCCGGCTGAACACCCGGCCGGGGTGCCGGAGGAAGAACGCGAGAAGGTCGAACTCGCGGACAGTGAGGGCGAGTTCGGCGCCGTTCTTGGCGGCGCGCCGGGCCGCCGGGTCGACGGTGAGCCCGGCCGCGTGCAGGCTGGCGGACGGCTGGGCGGGCCGGGCGCGGCGCAGCACGGACTCGACGCGCAGGACGAGTTCGCGGGGGCTGAAGGGTTTCGTGACGTAGTCGTCGGCGCCGACCTCCAGGCCCAGGATCCGGTCGTCCTCGTCGCCGCGCGCGGTGAGCATGATGACCGGCACGGGCCCGCGCACCCGCATCCGCCGGCACACCTCCAGGCCGTCCATGCCGGGCAGCATCAGGTCCAGCACGACGAGGTCCGGCCAGTGCGCGGCGGCCCGCTCCAGCGCGTCGGGCCCGTCCCCGGCCCGGTCGACGACGTATCCGGCCCGGTCGAGGTATCCGGACACCACCTCGGCGACCGTCGGATCGTCGTCCACGACGAGGACCCGGGCCCCGGCCCCCGCATGCTGCTGCTGTTCCATGCCGCCAGCGTCGCACCACCCGCCCACCGATGGCGCTCACCCCCGCTGACGTCCTTGTTTCGTAAGGAGCCGTAGTCCGATATGCCCGTTTCGCGCTCGTAGGGTGAAAGCCGTGACGACCTCTTCTCCGACGGACCACAGAACGGACCAGGAAGTCGACGTGGTCCTCCCCTGTCTCAACGAGGCCGAGGCGCTGCCCTGGGTCCTGGAGCGCATCCCGCCCGGCTGGCGGGCGCTCGTCGTGGACAACGGGTCCACCGACGGCTCCGCCGACATCGCCCGCGCCCTCGGGGCGACCGTCGTACGCGAGGAGCGGCGCGGCTTCGGCGCCGCCTGCCATGCGGGCCTGACGGCCGCCACCGCCGACATCGTGTGCTTCTGCGACTGCGACGCCTCCCTGGACCCGGCCGACCTCCTGCCCTTCGTACGGGAAGTGACGGGCGGCGCGGCCGACCTGGTGCTCGGCAGGCGGCGCCCGCAGAGCCGGGGTGCCTGGCCCGCGCATGCCCGCGTAGGCAATCTGGCGCTGGCCCGGATGCTGCGCCGCCGTACCGGGCTGCGCCTGCACGACCTGGGCCCGCTGCGGGCCGCCCGGCGCGAGCCGCTGCTCGCCCTCGGGCTCAGCGACCGGCGCAGCGGCTATCCGCTGCAGATGGTGGTGCGCGCCGCCGACGCGGGCTGGCGCATCAGCGAGCACGACGTTCCGTACTTCCCGCGCACCGGCGCCTCCAAGGTCACCGGCACCTGGCGCGGGACCTGGCAGGCGGTACGCGACATGAGCCGCGTACTGACCGAGACCGCCGCCGAGCAGGGAGCCCGCCCGTGACCACACTGCTCGTCATCGCCAAGGAGCCCCGGCCGGGCCGGGTCAAGACCCGGCTGACGCCGCCGTTCACACCCGAGGAGGCGGCGGCCCTGGCCGAGGCCTCGCTCGCGGACACCCTGGACGTGGTGGTGCGGACACCGGCCGCGCGCCGGGTCCTGGTCCTCGACGGCAGACCGGGGCGCTGGCTGCCGCCCGGCTTCGAGGTCGTACCGCAGGGCGCGGGCGGCCTCGACGAACGTCTCGCCGCCGCCTTCGCGGCCTGCACCGGCCCGGCCCTGCTCATCGGCATGGACACCCCGCAGGTGACGCCGGAGCTGCTGACGGTGGACTTCGCCGACTGCGACGCGTACTTCGGTCCGGCCGAGGACGGCGGTTTCTGGGCGCTGGGCCTGGCCGCACCGGACCCCACACTCCTGCGCGGCGTCCCGATGTCGACCCCGCACACCGGCGCCGTACAACGCGACCGTCTCGCGGGACTGCGGGTGCGGGACCTGCCGCGGCTGCGCGACGTCGACACGGCGTACGACGCGGAGGTCGTCGCCAAGGCAGCGCCGGGCGGGCGTTTCGCGGCGGCGCTGGAGCGGCTGACGACAGAGGCGCGGTGAGTGCGGTGCGGAGCACCCAGCAGTTGATACCGATGGTTCGGCAGCCGGCCCCCGACGCCCGCCCCTGGACCGTCGACCTCTACAGCGACGCCCTGCGCACCGGGCGCGGGCCGCTCTTCCTGCGCCGTACGGACGGCTGGCTGCTGCCGCTGGACGTGGAGCGCTGGTGTGCGCGGGCCGACGCGGTGGACCTGGAGGTGCTGGCCCGGTGCGAGGGCGCGGTGCTGGACGTGGGCTGCGGTCCCGGCCGACTGGTCGCCGAACTCGCGGCCCGGGGCCGGCGCGCGCTCGGCATCGACGTCAGCGAGGCGGCCGTCGCGCACACCGTGCGGCTCGGCGGACCGGCGCTGCACCGCTCGGTGTTCGAGCCGGTGCCGGGAGAGGGCCGCTGGGGCACCGTCCTGCTCGCCGACGGCAATGTCGGCATCGGCGGCGACCCCGTGACCCTGCTCGACCGGCTGACCCAACTCCTCACTCCCGGCGGGCTGTTGGTCGCCGAGACGGCCCCGGTCGACGTGGACGAACGCGTCCATGTGCACGTCACCGACGGCCGGGGCGCGGTCGGCACCCCCTTCCCGTGGGCCCGCCTCGGCACTCCCGCCCTGCTGCGACACGCCCACAGGGCGGGCTGGAGTGCCGTCGATCAGTGGACCTCCGGCGGCCGTTCCTTCGCCGCCCTGCGCAGCCGCCGTACGAAGACGATCGCGGAGCCCGCGAACAGTGCGGCGGTGATCAGCAGCCAGCGGGCGAGGTAGGTGTCCGCGGACAGGCCGGTGGAGGCGGCGTAGCGGTCCGCCACCCGCCCGCTGATCAGCGGGAACCACACGAGCAGCAGCAACAGCGACAGGGCGGCCGGCACACGGACGTAGCCGGCCGCCCATCGCCGCCCGGCCGCGCCGCAGGCCGCCACCAGCGCGCGGTCGGCCGCCGCGTACAGCGGCACCAGGACCATGTCGTGGACGACGGCGGCGCCCACGAACCACAGCGCGACCTCGAACCAGTCACCGTCGAGCAGCCGCACGCCCGCGTATCCTGCGAGCGCGAACGATGCGGCGAGCAGGAGCAGTTGGAACGGGCTGCCGACGGCGAGACGCGCACGCATCACAGATCTCCGAACGTCATCCGGGCCACCCACTTGGTGTTGAGCACGCCGGGCGCCGCGGGCACGATGACCCGGGCCGGGTAGCCGTGGTCGGGGGACAGGTCCTCGCCGTTGACGGTCAGGGCGAGCAGGGAGCGTTCGTCCGCGACTTGATTCGCCCGCAGGGCGGCGCGACGGAAGGCGCCGGCGCGTTGCAGCGACTCCACGAAGACGTCGGGCGGATCGTCGTAGCCGACGAGCGCGGCCAGATCCCGCAGCCGTACGCCGCGCCACCACTGGTCGGAGGTCGACCAGCCCTCGACGCAGGCGATGGGCAACGAGGCGGAGTACAAGGGGAGTTGAAGCAGGTCGGCGCGGCTGAGGCGGACGGTTCCGGTGCGGCCGGTGACGACCAGCCGCCAGGCCTCCGCGCCGGTCTCCGCCGGAGTGATGCCCACCTTCGCGGCCGTCTTGTTGATCTGGAAGCCGTTCGGTCCCGAGCCCGGTTCGCCCCCGCCGTGCGGGGCGAGCAGAGCGGTACGGCGCAGGAAGCCGTCGAAGTTCTGCCCGACGGTCGTGGCGAAGAGCAGCAGCGAGCCGCCCCCGACGAACCACAGGGCACCGCGCCGGGACACGGTCGGCTCGGCGGGCTCCGGGGCGACCAAGTCGTCCTTCTCCTCCCGCAGTTGCCGCAGATTGCGCAGCGCCTTCGGCGTCTTCAGCGCGGCATGGGCGACGAACGCGGCGAAGAACACCCATGCCCCGTAGAAGTGCAGGGCGTAGAACGAGCCGGGGAAGATGTAGTCCAGCTGGACGTTCAGCACACCGGTGACGAACTCGAAGAGGGCCCCGCCGACCAGCAGGAGCAGTGAGATCCGCTCCGCCGCGTGCGCGAGCGAGCGGGCCGGTGGCAGCGTGAACAGCCTGGGCACGACCGACCACAGCTTGGCCAGCAGCACGGGGATGAGGGCGATCCCCAGCGTGACGTGGATGCCCTGGTTGAGCCGGTACAGCCAGTGCGGGTCGGTGGGCCATGAGAAGAGGTAGAAGCCGAGGATTCCCTTGTCCGGGGTCTTGTCGTTCACCGGATCCAGGTCCGGGTTGTAGGCGGCGTACGACACCAGCCCTGTCAGGAAGAGCACCGTGATCCCGCCGAGCAGCACGACGCCGAGCACCGAGGTGAGCCAGGGCCCGCGCAGCGGGCTGCGCCAGAATCCGGGCGAGAACGGAGTGGGAAATGTGCGTCGCATGCCCCGACCGTAGGCCTGGATCACCCCAGGACAGGGTCCGCGAACCATGACGAATCTCTGACGTCCGCGCCCGTCACGCGTCCGGCGCACGCCGGGCGTCCTAGCGTTCAGACGTGACCCGCGATCTTCTGCCAGGCACCCGCCCCGACGCGCTTCCCGACGCCCGACGGGACCTCCGCCGCGACCTGTACACGGCGACGGCCGCAGCCCTGCTCGTCGTGACCGCCGCGCTGGTCGGCAGCGCGATCGAGCGCCGCGACGACACGCTCTTCGTCCGCTGGCCCCCGCTGCTGGCGCACTGGGACCCGCACATCGGCCCCGGCACCCCGGCCGCGCTCACCGTCGCGATCGCGGTCATCGCGTACGGCCCCGTCCTGGCCGCACGCCTCCCCTGGCGCTCCCTGCTGCTCACGGTCTGGGGGTCAGGCATGGCCTGGACATGGTCGCTGGCGCTCATCGACGGCTGGCACCGCGGCGTCGCCCGGCGGCTGACGACGCGCAACGAATACCTTCAGGTCATCGACAGTTTCGGGGACATCCCGGCCACCCTGCGGGACTTCACCCAGCACATCCTGATCCACTCGCCCGACAACTGGCCCGCGCATGTCGCCGGGCATCCCCCCGCGGCCACCCTCACCTTCGTCTACCTGGACCGCATCGGCCTCGGCGGCGGCGCCTGGGCCGGGGCCTGGTGCATCACCGTCGGCACCACCGCCGCGCTCGGCATCCTCGTCAGCGTCCGCCTCCTCACCGACGAGCACCTCGCCCGCCGCGCCGCACCCTTCCTGGTCCTGGCACCGGGCGCGGTGTGGATGGGCACCTCCGCCGACGCCTACTTCGCGGCGGTCGCCGCCTGGGCGATCGCGTTCCTGGCACTGGCGGTCACAGGCCACCGGCCGGCCTGGACCGGCCTGGCCTCCGGCCTCCTGTTCGGCCTGACGGCCTACCTGTCGTACGGCCTCACACTCTTCGCGCTGATCGCCGGGGCCGTCCTCTTGCTGGGTACCCACCGCATCAGACCGCTCCCCTTCGTCCTCGCCGGGTTCACCGTCGTCCCCGTTGTGTTCACCGCGCTGGGCTTCTACTGGTGGGACGCGTACGACCTGCTGGTCACCCGCTACTACGAGGGCGCGGGCGGCGTCCGGCCGTACGGCTACTGGGTGTGGGCCAACTTCGCGTGCACGGTGCTGGTGGTGGGCCTCGCGACAGCGGCCGGGCTGCGGCGGACCGGGGTGGCCCTGCTCCGCCGGGACGACGGGGCCGCCGTACGCCTCGGTGTGCTGGTGCTGGCCGCCCTCGTCGCGCTGGTCGTCGCCGATCTGTCCGGGATGAGCAAGGCGGAGACGGAACGGATCTGGCTGCCGTTCGCGCTGTGGCTGCTGCCGGCGTGTGCGCTTCTGAGGGGCGTGCGGGGGTGGCTGGCGGCGCAGGGGATCGTCGCGCTTCTCGTCAACCATCTCTTGCTGACGGGCTGGTGACTCCGGTCACACCGTGACCACGTTGCCCGTCCGCCCTCACCTCGTCGGTTCCCGGCCACCGTCCCGTCACGCAGAAAGGGAACGCTCCCCGCGTCCCCCTTTGCTCGCCTCCTCGTACCCGTCAGTCCCGCCACAGCGGCGGGCACGACGCGGAAGGACGACGTGCGCCGTGTCCCCGCTCCAGCTCGACGAGCTCCCCAAGCCGTCGCTCACCCCCGTCCCCATCCCCGCTCCCGCCTCGGTCAGTGCCCCCACACCGACCGGCCCCCCGCCGACCACGACGCGTCAGCGCCGGCTCCGCTGGGCGCTGAGCCTGCTTCCGCTCCTGCTGATCGGCGGGTACGCGGCGTTCGACTGGCCCACCGTCCATGACAGCGCCGTCCGGCTGGCCGGTGCCGACCCCTGGTGGCTGCTGGCCGGAACCGTGTTCAACATCCTGTGCTGGGTGGCCGCGTCCGTGACCCGGCAGGGCGCCCTGCCGGAACGGCTGCCGCCGGGTCCGCTGCTGGCCTCGCAGTTCGCCGCGGGCGCCGCGAATCATGTGCTGCCGGCCGGGCTTGGCGCGCACGCCGTGACCCTGCGGTTTCTGCAGAACCAGGGCATATCCATCCCCCGGGCGACGGCGTCCCTGGCGCTGTACTCGCTGGTCAAGCCGATCGCGAAGACACTGCTGATCCTGGCATTCCTCGCCGCCTTCCCCGGCACGCTGCGCATCGGCCAGCTCGTCCCGGACGCCCAGACGCTGACCGTGGCCGGCATCGGCATCGCCTGTGCGCTCGGCGCGGCGACCTTGCTCGTGACGGCCGTACGGCCGCTGCGGCGACCGCTGCTCGGCTGTCTGAACTCCGCCCTGACCGACGCGCGGCTGTTGCACACCCGTCCGGTCCGGGTGCTTCAGCTGTGGGGCGGGGCGGCGGCGTTTCCGCTGTTGCAGGCCAGTGTGCTGGCCTCGGTGGGGTCGTCGCTCGGGCTGCAGCTGCCCTGGGTGCATGTGATCTTCGCGTACCTCGCGGCCAGCGCCGCGGTGGGGGCGGTGCCGGCGCCGGGCGGCATCGGCCCCGTTGATGCGGCGCTGGTGTTCACCCTGGTCGTCTTCGGCGCCCCGATGGTCCTTGCGACCGGCACGGTGATTGGTTTTCGGGTGATCACGGTGTGGTTGCCTTTGTTTCCGGGGGCGTTGGTGTTGTCGTGGATGGTGCGGCGGAAGATGTTGTGAGCGGGGCGCTGTGGTTGGTGCCTTGGCTACGGGTCCGTTGTTGCTGGTCGCGCAGTTCCCCGCGCCCCTGACGGGGCGCCTCACTCACCGGGCTTGCAGTGCCCCGAAGGGGCGCGGGGAACTGCGCGATCAGCCCCCACCGACCCGCAGACAACCAACCAGCGCATCCAGCCGAGCGCTCAGTCCCTTCGAGCCACCAGCCGGTATGCGTTGGACACTCCGAGCCGATGCGACACCGGCCGGATCACGAACCGGTCCAGCAACGTGCCCGCGACCAGGGCCGGGACACCGGCGAGAAGCAGCGCACCGCGCAGGGTACGGCGCAGGGCGTTCGGAGGTTGCCGCAGCCACGGCAGATTGTCGCGCGGAGCCACCGCGTCCAACGCCAGCCACGCTCCCGCCAGCAGATCGACGGGATCATGCGGCTCGGCGTGCTGCTCCGCCACGACCGTGAAGCCGAGGTCGGTCAGCCGTTGCCGCAGGTTGCCGACGGGCACGAAGTGCAGATGCTGCGGCTGGAGCCACGGCAGCCACCACCGGCAGAGGAGCCGGGCGTACCGGCTGTCGGGGTCGGGCACCTCGATCAGCAGATGCCCGCCGGGCCTCAACGCCTCGTGCGCGGCCCTCAGTTCCCGGTCAGGCTCGGTGCTGTGCTCCAGGTAATGGAACATGCTGACCACGTCGTACTGCCCTCCGAACCCCGGCGCCAGCTCCGGGAAGCTCCCCCGGTAACCCCGCTCCACCCGCCCCGCCCGCTCGGCGAGCTCCGCCCCGTCGGTGAAGTCGAGCCCGTCGAACGTCGTACCGGGGTGAACGATGCGAGCGGCCTCACAGAAGTGACCGTGCCCGGTACCGACGTCGAGCCAGCTCTTCGGTTCGGCGGCGTACGGCAGCAGGGACGCGGCCCGCTGCTCGTACATCTTCGTCCGGCCCGCGAAGGTGTTGCCCAGCTGCTTCTCGCCCAGGCCGTCGTAGAAGTCCCGGTAGTAGAACTCCAGCCCCTCGGCGCTCAGTCGGGGGTTCTGGAAGGTGTGCCGGCACGCCTGGCACTGGTCGAGGACGAACCGGCCGGGCTTGTGCTGGAGCAGATCGGTCGTGCGCAGCCGGGTCTTCAGGTCCAGCGCACCGCACCAGGGGCAGGTGGTGCGCCGGGGTTCGAAGAACCGGGCCAGGCCGTCGGCCAGATCGGCCAGGTAGCCGGGACGGAGAGCGGCGACCTGCTCGGCACGGCTCGGCGCTTTCCGTTGTTCCTCGTTCATGACGCCCTCCTCGCTCATGACACCTCCTCGGCGACCAGTTCTTCGAGACGGGAGGCCGCCGCGGTCGCACCCCCGGCGGCCCGGAATCCGCTGCGCATGCGCCCGGCCGCGGCACGGTAACCGGGTTCGTGCAGAACGGCGTCGAGTGCCTCGCCCAGCTTCACGGCGGTGACCCGCCCGAACCGGACCCTGATCCCCACCCCGGCCTGCACCACCTGCCCGGCGACGACCGGCTGGTCGTCCCGGATGGGCGCCACGACGAGGGGCACACCGTGCCAGAGCGCTTCGCAGACGGTGTTGTGCCCGGCGTGACAGACGACGGCGTCGACCCTTTCCAGCAGCGGGAGTTGAGGGACCGCCCGCACGATCAGTACGTCCTTGTCGTCGGCGCCCGCGAGCGCTCCCGCCGGATCCACGATCACCGCCTGCATCCGGTCGGCACGGGACCGTACGGCCTGATGGCACTCGGCGAGAAACCGCGGCCCCACATCGGTGTTGGCGGTGCCGAGCGTGACGAGGACGGTCGCGCGGGACGGGTCCAGCCAGTCCCAGGGGAAGTCGGCCGGGGCGGGCCGCTCGGTGATGGACGGGCCGACGTAGCGGATCTGTTCGCCCGTCCTGGCGTCCGGTCCGACGAACTCGCGGATGCTGAAGGCGAGTACGAGATGGGGCGAGAAGCGGGGATCGGCGGTACCGGACGGGTCCCCGATCCGGGCCCGCAGCCCGCTCAGGACTCCGTCGATCCAGTCGGCGACCTTCGGCGTGCCCGCCAGGACGTCGGTGAACTCGGCGGAGGTGGTGGCCGACGTCGCCCACGGCACGCCCAGCCGTTCGGCGACCAGCCCGCCGGCGAACGCCTGCTGGTCGGCGACGACCACATCGGGGCCGAACTCCCGTACCGCGGCGGTCACTCCGGGCGCCATCGCCTCGGCGAGCGGTGCGAGAAACCGTTCCCACAGGAATTTCAGCGCCTCGGGTCCGCGGATGTCGGGCGGTCGTACGCCGTCCCCCGTCCCCGGCACGTGCAGCTGGGGCCCGTCGCAGGAGAACACGACAGCCTTCCCGCCCGCATGCCGCAGCACCAGTCCGGGATCGGCGCACGCCCAGGCCACCCGGTGTCCCCGGGCGGTCAGTTCCGCGGCGACCCCGACGGCCGGGTTGATATGACCCACGAGCGGCGGCACGACGAACAGGAACCTGCTCACCGCACTCACCGCACCTCAGCCAACTGCGCCTGCCGGATCAGCTCAAGGATGTGCTCGCCGACCACACCGGCGGCCTCGACCAGCACGGAGTGCTCGTGCCCCGGCACCACCACGGTCCGGCAGTCGGGCAACAACGCCTCCAGCCAGGGAGCGAGTTCAGCGAGGTCGGAGTCACCGCCGTACAGGGCGAGGACGGGACACGACACGGACCGGATCTCGTCGTCCGTCAGCACCCGGCTGGCCGGGATGTCGTGCGGGAGGCTGGTGGTACGGGCCAGGCGGGCCGCGCCCTTGGCGAGACGGGCGGTGTTGTGGCTGCGGTTCGCGGTGATCCAGGCGAGGGCGTCGTCCTCGTTGAGCGCGAGCTGGGTGAGCACGCGGTGCAGGATGCCGCCGATTTTCACCGCCCAGGCCTCGGTCGCCGGTTCCGACTCGATGAGGGTGAGGCTCGCGGCGCTCTCCGGGTGGCGGGCGGCGTAGCCGAAGGCGACCGTGCCGCCGTACGAGTTGCCGACCAGGTGGACCGGCCCGGTGACCGCCAGCCGGTCGAGCAGCGCCTCGAGGTCGTCGATGCTGTCGTCGAGGTGGTAACCGGTTTCGGGGCGTTCGCTGCGGCCGTGGCCGCGCAGGTCGTACATGACGACGTCGATGCCGGCCAGCGCGAACACCGGTGCCACGGTGAAGTAGTAGCTGGCGAGGCTGTCGGTGAGCAGGCCGTGCACCAGCACCGCGGTGGCCGTGGCGGGTCGGTCGTCCCTGGGGCCCATTCTCTGGACGTGCAGCCGGATGTCGCCCGTGTCGACGTAGGCCATGCTCAGACCGCCTCCGCCGCTTTGAGGCTCTGCACGATGTGCTCGACGAGCCGGCCGACGGTGAGTTCGATGATCTCGTCGAACTCCATCCCGGCCAGGAACTCGGCGAAGTTGACCCGTCCGCCGTACCGCTCCTCCAGCAGCCCGGCGAGCGTGACGAGGTCGATGCTCTCCAGCTCCAGATCGCGGTTGAACGTGGTCTGCATGCCGATCTCGACGTCGTCGAGGCCGTATTCGTCGAGGAGTGCCGCGAGCATGCCGGTGATGTCGGCGAGCACGGTTTCCTCGTCGATGGCCTGCGGGTTGGGCTGCGGGTTGGCCTGCGGGTTGGGCTGCATCAGTCCCTCTCCTCGTCGTCCTGTCGCGTCGGTCCCGTCGTCCAGGCCACGACGTACTCCCTGCTCGGCAACCCGGGCGGGTTGCCGGTCCGTTCGCAGCGCACGCGGTAACGCGCGCGTTCCAGCCGCCCCGAGACGACCAGGCGGTCCGCGTCGGCCGCCAGCACGGCGAAGTCGCGGGGCCGCCCGCCGAAACCGGTACCCTCCGCCTTCGCGACGGCCTCCTTGGCCGCCCAGAACCGGGTGAACCACAGCGCCTCGGACTCCGCGGTGGCCGCGCACCGCGCCCGCAGCAAGGCGAGTTCGTCCGGACCGAGGGCGGCGGCGAGCGTCTCCCGGTCCCGTTCGACGACTTCCTCGATGTCGATGCCGGGCCCGGGGCCCGGGGTGTGCGGCCGTACGATCGCGACGCCGGCCTCCGCGCGATGGGCGAGCGAGAGATCCAGCGGGGGGAGGCTCCGGCCGTGCATGCCGGTGACGTACGGTCGCCCCGAGTCGTCGTTCAGGACGCGGATCTCGGCCGGAAAGACGGGCCCCTCACCGTGGTCCCACAACCACCGCCGTACGGCGTCCTTGGCGGCGATCCTCCCGAGCAGCCACTGTCTGCGACCGCGGGGCGCATGCGCCTCGTACTCCGAACGCTCCACGCTGCTCAGCGAGTTGCGCATGATGAGGTCCCGCGAGGCCAGGTCCGGCCACCGCTCGTGCAGCAGCACCCAGCCGTCCGGCCGGGCCTCGGAGAGGGTGTTGCGCTCGGGGAACCGCTCGACCGGCCGGGTCTGCGGGTCGTTGTCGAAGCGGCGGTCCTGCCAGCCGGTCAGCTCGGCCCAGACCTCGCCGTCGACGGTCAGCTGGACGTCCGCTTCGAGAACGGTTTCGGTGAGGGACGTGATCCGTACGAAGCAGCCGACGTCCGTGCCGGGGAGCGGCTGCGGCCCGTAGAACCGCATCTGCCGCATGTGTACCGGGAAGACGACGGTCCGCTCGGTGCGGGTCGCCATGATCCAGTAACCGAGGATCTGACCGACGTTGTCGAGCAGCGACCCGGGCGCAGGCGGCGTCGTGATCACCCCCCGCACGTGCGCCTCGCCGACCGCGGTGAGCTCGCTGACGCCCTGGAACGCCGGGCCGTGGAACATCCAGCGCTCGGCGTAGAGCTGGGCGGCCGTGTGGTCCGGGGTGCGTTCGGTGGCGGGGTCGGGGTGCCAGGGGGCGGGGGATGTCGCCGGGTAGCGGTCGGACAGCTCGACGACCGAGCGTGCCCGGGGCCCGAAGGAGACGGCGCGCCGGGCGGGGGCGTCGGGGACGGGAGTGACGGTCACCTCGACGTCGACGGGCGGGGTGGCGGTGAGCCACTTGTCGAAACGCGCCCCATGCACGGCGACCGCCCGCGTGCCGGGTACGGCCTGCTCCGCCGCCACCATCATGTGCTGCACGATCGTCGTGGCCGGTACAACCGGCCAGCGGTCGGAGACGTCGGGCCAGCCGGGTCGTTGGGGGAAGAAGCAGTGGTCGAGGAGGTGGGGCATGGTGTCCGGGGAGACGTGGACGGTGGTGCGGTGGGCGCGTCGGTGATCGGTGCGCAGGGGTGGGGGCAGCGGTGGGGCCGAGTTCGCCGGCGGGGGTGAGACCGCGGGCCGCGCGACTTCCACCGCTGCGACGGAGGGTGTGCGCGCGACCGTCGCGGAAGTCACCGCCGGTGTTGGATGACGTCCCGTCACCGGAGCCGAGCGATGGTCGGCCGCCGCGATCAACTCGGCTGCCGTATCGGCGGTTTCCCGCAGGAGTGCGCTCAGTTCCGCGGCGGCCCGGGAGTGCACGGCGACCGCGTCCAGCGGGACACGCGAGACAGCCGCACCCGGAGCCACACCACGGTCGGCCGCAGAACCGACCTGCAACTGCGCACGCAACTCCGCCAGAATCGGCCCGTCGAGCGAGACGAGCGCGCCGCCCAGGTCGAGTCGGACCGGAGGCCGGTCCCCTCGCGCGGGAGCCGAGTGGGGAGCGGCTCCGGCAGCACCCCGAGGGGGCGCGGGGCTGTGTCGATATGCGGCTCCGCCGCGGGGCGCGACCAGCCCCCACCGACCCGCAGACAACCGACGACCCACCTCGGCCCTTCCAGCGGAGCGCTCCGCGCCGGTCGCCCACAGCGCCGTCGCCACCCTCTGCAGCTGGGCGAGACCCGTGCGGTGGGGAGAGTTGGCGGACACGACGAGGTGATCGCGGCCGGACAGGGTGTCGCCGACGAGGGAGCCGAGCTGGCCGGGGCCGACCTGGACGAACGTGCGATGTCCGGCCGCGTACATCGCCTCGACGAGCTGCCGGAAGCGAACCGGCTCCAGCAAGTGCCGGACGAACAGCTCACGGACCGCCGACTCCCCGGACGGGAACGGCGCCGCCGTGGTCCCGGACCACACCGGCACAGTCGGCGGATGCAGCCGGAAGCGGCTCGCCGCGTCCTTGATGGGTCCGAGGTAAGGCAGAAGCATCGGCGTGTGGAAGCCGGACCGGAACGGCAGCACCTGGCTGATCACACCCTGCGCGCGGAAGGCCCGTACGAACTCCGTCACGGCCGTGTCCGGACCGCACACCATCGACTGGGCGGGCGCGTTGTCGTGGGACAGCACGATCCCGGCGTCCGGCCAGTCCGCCGCCAGGGCCTCCAGCACGCGCTCGGCCGACGCCCCGAGCGCCCCGAACGCCAGCCCCGGCACGGTCAGCGCGTCCGGGTCGAAGGACGCCATGAAGTCGTCCACCTCGTCCCCGGAGTACAGCCCGGCCGCCACCATCGCCGTCCACTCGCCGACACTGTGCCCGGCGACCGCGTCCGGCACGATCCCCATCCGCCGCAACGCCCCGTCGAGCAGCCGCCCGACGGCGACGACCCCGAACCCGTGCCGGCCGATGTCCCCGACCTGGGCGGCTCCCGATACCGGCCCCGACAGGCCGAAGTGGGCTGCTACGTCGTCCACTTGGGGTGCGAAGTCCCCTTCGAGGCCGGGGAAGATGAACGCGAGTTTTCCGCCCAGCGGGGCAGGTGAGAACCAGACGTCGTTACGACCGTGCCAGGCGCGTCCGCGGGCAATCGCGCGTCGGGCCAGCGCTAGCCGCTTGGCGGTGGGGTCGACGATGCCGAGCCGGGCGGGGCCGGCGTACGCCTCCGGCATTCCAGCGTCGAGACCGGCCGCGCGTACGTCCGCGTCGTCGGCGTCCAACTGTGCAGCAAGGCCCTCAGGGGTGTCGGCGGCGAGGAGCAGCACGCGCGATGTGCCGTCGGTCGGGTGCGGCTGCGTCGTGGCTGGTCGCGCAGTTCCCCGCGCCCCTACGGGGCGCTGCCGCACCGGCGTCTCCTCCAGTACCACGTGCGCATTGATTCCGCCGAACCCGAACGCGTTCACCGCCGCCCGCCGTACCGCACCTGTCTCCCACGGCTCCGCCTTCTCCAGCGGACGGAAACGCGTCTCGGCCAGCCCCGGATTCGGATCGTCGCAGTGCAGCGTCGGCAACAGCACCCCGTGATGGACCGCGAGCGCCGCCTTCACCAGCCCCGCCACACCCGCGGCCGGCATCGTGTGACCGATCATCGACTTCACCGAGCCGATCACCGCACGGTCGCCGGCCGCACCCGGTCCGAACACCTCGGCCAGCGTGGAGAGTTCGGCCGCGTCCCCCGCAGGGGTAGCCGTACCGTGCGCCTCCAGCAGTCCGATCGACCCGCCCGCCGCCGGATCGAGCCCCGCCGCCCGCCACGCCTGACGTACCGCACGGGCCTGGCCGCCGGGGTCGGGATTGACGAGACCGGCGGCGCGCCCGTCGCTCGCGACGCCCGTGCCGCGGATGACGGCGTAGACGCGGTCCCCGTCGCGCTCGGCGTCGGCGAGGCGCTTGAGGACGACGACGCCGGTGCCCTCGCCGATCAGGATGCCGTCGGCGTCGCGGTGGAAGGGGCGGATGCGCTGGCTCGGGGAGAGCGCGCGGAGCTGGGAGAAGACTGACCACAGGGTGATGTCGTGGCAGTGGTGCACTCCCCCGGCGAGCATCAGGTCGCAGCGCCCGGCGGCCAGTTCGCCCACCGCCTGGTCGACGGCGACCAGCGAGGACGCACAGGCGGCGTCCACGGTGTACGCGGGCCCGCGCAGGTCGAGCCGGTTGGCGACACGGGAGGCCGCGAGGTTGGGGACGAGGCCGATCGCGGACTCGGGGCTGTCGGGCCCGAGCCGCTCGGTGAACGCCGCCCGTATGCGGTCCAGTTGCCCGTCGTCGAGATCGGGCAGCAACTCCCCCAGTGTGCGGACGAGTTGACCCGCCGTACGCACCCGCTGGTCGAGCCGGACCAGACCGGGCGTGAGGTACCCGCCCCGGCCAAGGACGACCCCGATCCGCTGCCGGTCCGGCAACCGCTCCTCACCGCCCGCGTCCGCGAGCGCCGCGGCGGCCACGTGCAGGGCGATGAGCTGGTCGGGCTCGGTGCCGGACACCGACTTCGGCATGATCCCGAACCGGGTGACCTCCACCTCGGCGAGCGAGTCGACGAACCCGCCGCGCCGGCAGTACACCTGGTCGGCGACCGCACGCCCGGCGGCGGAACCCGGACGGTAGTAGTCGGAGTCCCACCGCCCTTCGGGTACGTCGGTGATGGCGTCCGTGCCGGCCACCAGGTTCCGCCAGTACGAGTCGAGGTCGGCGGCGCCGGGCAGCAGCACCGACATCCCCACGATGGCTATGGGGGGCTGTACTTGACGGTCCGTCATGTCACCAGCCCGACGAGGTGTAGACGACCGCGCGGGCCGACTCGTCGCCCCAGGCCAGTTCACGCAGCAGCGCCGCGGTCCCCTCCTCGGGGTCGATCAGCTTGATCCCGCGGCGGGCGTACTCGCGGCCCAGCTCCGGACTGACCATGCCGGTGTGCGTCCCGGTCGGCGCCCACGGCCCCCAGTGCACGGTCAGCGCCCGGCGGCCGGTGCGCGCGGCCCACGCCGAACCCAGGCTCTCCAGGGCGTCGTTGGCTGCCGCGTAGTCCGACTGGCCCCGGTTGCCGAGGACGGCGGAGATGCTCCCGAACAGCACCGCGAAGGCGGGCCCGCCCGGCAGTTCCTCCAGCGCCGTCAGCAGCGTCTCGGCGCCCACGGTCTTGGTGCCGTAGACCCGCTCGAACGACTCGGTGGTCTTCTCGGCGATCACCTTGTCCTCGATCACCCCGGCCGCGTAGACGACCCCGTCGAGCCTGCCGTGCTCGGCGTGGATCTCCTTCACCGCCTGGAGTGCGGCGTCCGGCTCCCGGAAGTCGACGGAGTGGTAGCGGGCCCGGCTGCCGAGCGCGGCGAGTTCGTCGAGCGTGGCGGCGATCTCCCGCTGGGCGAGCAGGAGTTCGGTCTCGCGGTTGATCTCGGCGGGCGTCAGACCGCCCCGGGCGGCGAGCGCCGCGCGCAGGGCGGCCCGGTCGGAGGCGGCGGCGGTCGCCGGGTCCTCGGGTCCGTCCGGTGCGGGGGTCCGGCCGAGCATTTCGATACGACAGCGGGAGGCGGCGGCGAGCGAGACGGCGAACTTGGCGGTGATCCCGCGGGCGCCGCCCACCAGCAGCACGACCGAGTCACGGTCGAGACCGAGCGCGGCGGCCTCGGCGGCCCCGTCACCGGCGGGTCCGGCACCGGTCGTACCGAGGGTGCCGAGCGGTGTCTCCGCCAACTCCAGCCCATGGCGGCCGGATGCGGTGCGCAGGACGACCGGGGCGGCCGGTTCCGGCGCCAGCAGTTCGGCGAGCAGCGCGTCGGCGACGGCGGTGGGCGCGGTGTCGTCCAGGTCGACGACCCGTGCGACGGTCTGCGGGTACTCGCGGGCGATGGTGCGGAAGAGGCCGTGCAGACCGGCCGACCGCGCGCTCGGGGCGGCGGGGCGTACGGCGATCAGGTGGCGCGGGGCGCGGCTCAGGGCGGCCTTCAGGACGGGGAAGGCGTCCGGCAGCACGGGCGGGGCGGCGGTGTCGAGGGCGTCGAGGTACAGCACGCCGTCCACCCGGCCGTCGGCCTCGGAGAGCAGGTGCTCCCGGCCGAGGGTCACGGTCTCGGCACCGTGCGAGGTGAGCCGGGCGGCGATCTCCCGGGCGGCATCGGCGGTCTCGTCCTCGCCGAGGAGCATGAACCGCTGCCCGGTGAGTTCGGCGGCCGGGTCCGCGGCGGCCGACTCCAGGAGGACGGGCCGCAACACGAACCGCTTCGGTGCCTCACCGGTCACCGGCTCGGGGCCGGGGCCGGGCTCCGTCACCACGACCGGCTCGGGCTGCTGCTCCGCCGGGGACAGCCGCGCCGCGAGCCACTCCGTGACCGACGCCGCCGTACGCGCCTTCGCCAGCTCCTCCAGCTCGGCGTCGTCGAGCGCGGCGAGGTCGGCGCCGCCGCCTGTGCCGAGGCGCTTGGCCAGTTCACCGGCGATCTCGGCGCGCTTGATGGAGTCGATGCTGAGGTCGGCCTCCAGGTCGAGGTCGGGCTCGATCATGTCCATGGGGTAGCCGGTGCGCTCGCTGATGATCTCGAGCACGACGGAGAGGACATCGGTTTCTTCGGTTGATTCCTCGGTTGTTTCTTCGGAGGTGGCTTCAGGCTGCGGCGCCTGCTGCAAGGCCGGTTGTTCCACGGCCAGTTGAACTGGTTGCTCCACAGGCAGCTGCACCGGCTGCTGTGCCGGAACCCACTGCCCTGCCGCCGCGGCCCCGCCGAAGTACGTCAGCAGCACGTCCCGCTGGGCCGCCACCATCTCGCGGCTGGTGCGCAGGAACTCGGAGATCAGCGCGTCCTTGTCCGAGTGGGCCGGGGTGCCGTTCGTGTGGTTGGTCGTCACAGTCGTCTCCACGACGCGTCGGGCCGGTGCGAGGGCACCGGGGAGGAGTTCTCCGGCGGCGGTGCGGACCAGCTGGCCGTCGACCGTCCAGCCGGGCCGCTTCGGCGCCGGGGTGCGGACGGCGTCGACGGCGTCCCGGCCTCGCAGCAGCCATGCGGTGCGTACCGGCTGCCCGGCGACGGCGAGTTGGGCGAGTGCGTCGAGCCAGCCGGGCAGTCCGCTGCCGGCGCGGGGCTCGCAGGCGACGGTGCGGTGCGGGCGGTCGCCGAGGATCTGCCCGACCAGCCGGGTGAGCACGGACCCCGGGCCCGCCTCGACGAAGACGCGTGCGCCTGCCTCGTACATCGCCTCGATCTGCGTGACGAAGGCGACGGGTGCGCCGATCTGGGCGGCCAGTTCGGTCCGTACGGCGGCTGCGTCGTCGCCGTACGGGCGGCCGGTGCGGTTGGCCCACACCGGGAACTCGGGTGCGCGCACGGTGTGCTGGGCCAGGACCCCGGCGAACCGCTCACCGGCGCCCGCCACCAGTGGGCTGTGGAAGGCGCAGGCCACGGGGATGCGCTTGGCGCCGACACCGGCCGCGCGCAGCTGTCGTACGGCCTCCTCGACCGCCGCCGTGGGTCCCGAAATCACCGTCTGGCCGGGTGAGTTGTGGTTGGCGACGACGACCCCGGCCGATGCGCCGAGCACCCCCTCGATGTCCTCGGCGCCGGCCGCCACCGCCGCCATCGTCCCGGGGTCGGCCCCGGCCGCGTCGAGGATCGCCTCCGCCCGCTCGGCGCTCAGCGTCAGCAGCGTCTCCGGGTCGAGGGCGCCTGCCGCGCACAGGGCGACCAGTTCGCCGTAGCTGTGTCCGGCCGCCATGTCGGGCCGTATCCCGGCCTTGGTGAGCAGCTCGTGGGCGGCGAGCCCGACGATGCCGAGGGCGGGCTGGGCGACGCGGGTGTCGGTGAGGCGGGCGCGCTGACGCTCTCGCTCGGTGTCGTCGAAGGCGGTGGGCGGGTACAGCAAGTCGGCGTATGGGCGGCCGAGTTCGAGGTGGTGCTGGAGTTCGGGGAACGCGATGAAGACGTCGGCGAGCATCCCGGGGCGCTGGCTGCCCTGGCCGGGGAAGAGGAAGGCGACTTTGCCGCGGGAGCTTTGGCCGGCTGGAGCGTCAGGGCCTGCGTTGGCTCGGTCCTCGGGGCTGTGGTCAGCGGTGCGCTCCGCGCCCGCGCCGGCTGCACCCTCTGAGCCCTGGTCGGCCAGATGGATTCCCGCCGCCGGATCGTGCTCCCCGGCCAGCGCCCTGCGCAGCTGCCCGGCCAGACCAGCCACATCCGTCGCGACGACCGCGATCTGCACCGGATCGTGCCCGGCGTCGGACCGCCGCGCGACGCTCAGCGCCAGATCGCGCAGCCGCCACGGCCACCCGCTCTCCGCCGTCACGGACTCGGCGACCTTGAGCACGTCCTCGACGGCCCGCCGCGCCCCCGCGAGGTCCTTCCCCCGGAACGTGAACAGCTCCGCGGGCCACGCGTCCAGCCCCTGCGCCGACGGAACGGAATCGCCGTAAGCCCCCACCACCGCATGGAAGTTGGTCCCGCCGAACCCGAACGCGCTGACTCCCGCGAGGCGTTCCTCCGCCGGGGCCGCCCAGGGCCGCGCCTCCGCGTGGAACACGAACGGGCTGCTGTCCTCGCGCCACCCGGAGTTGGGCCGCTGGACGTGCAGCGTCGGCGGCTTGACGCCGTGGTGCAGTGCCAGCACCGTCTTGATCAGCCCGGCGAGACCCGCGGCGCACTTCGTGTGCCCGATCTGCGACTTGACCGACCCGAGCGCACACCCACCCGCTTCCGCCCCGGCCTCGCTGAACACCTCGCTGAGGATGGTGAGTTCGGTACGGTCGCCGACGACCGTACCGGTGCCGTGCGCCTCGACCAGACCGACGTCGGCGGGCGAGACCCCGGCGTTGCGGTAGGCCCGCTGGAGGGCGGCGCGCTGCCCCTCGGGGCGCGGTGCGGTGAGCCCCAGCGAACGACCGTCGCTGGAACTCCCCACTCCCTTGATCACGCCGTAGATCCGGTCCCCGTCCCGCTCGGCGTCCGCGAGCCGCTTCAGCACCACGCAGGCGACGCCCTCCCCGAGCGCGATGCCGTCCGCCGAGCTGTCGAAGGCCCGGGACCGGCCCGTCGGGGACAGGGCGTGCACGGACGAGAAGAGGACGTAGTCGTTGACGCCGTTGTGCAGATCGGCGCCGCCGCACAGCACCACGTCGCTGGTCCCGCCGACGAGTTCCTTGCAGGCGACGTCGAGGGCGGCCAGCGAGGACGCGCAGGCCGCGTCGACGGTGTAGTTGGCGCCGCCGAGGTCGAGCCGGTTGGCGATGCGGCCGGAGATGACGTTGGCCAGCATGCCGGGGAAGGAGTCCTCGGTGAGCTGCGGGAGCTGCTGCTCGATGCCGTCGGGGATCGTGCCGTAGTACGACGGGAGTACGGCCCTCAGCGTGGTCGCGTTGGACAGGTCGCTGCCCGCCTCCGCGCCGAACACGACGGAGGTGCGCGCCCGCTCGAACGCCCGCCCGCGCTCGCCGTATCCGGCGTCCTCCAACGCCCGCCGGGCGGCCTCCAGGGCCAGCAGCTGCACGGGCTCGACAGCACCGAGGGACGTGGGCGGGATGCCGTAGCGCAGGGGGTCGAAGGGGATGCGCGGCAGGAAGCCGCCCCATTTGGATGTGCTGGCGCCCTCGCCGTCGGGACCGTAGTGCACGGCCGGGTCCCAGCGCTCGGGCGGGACCTCCGTGACGGCGTCGCGCCCGCCGAGGATGTTCGCCCAGAAGGCGGCGAGGTCGGGGGCGTCGGGGAACATGCAGGCCATGCCGACGACAGCGATGTCGAGCGGCGCGGGGGCAGCGGGCTCCACGGCCTCGACGCTCAACTGCGCACGCAGCGCTCGCGCCCGTTCGTCGAGGAAGCCGGCCGCGCCTTCGGCCACCGACCGGTGCAGGGCGCCGATCGTGGTGGTGGCCGACCGCAGCACCGCCACTTCCCCGGCCATGAACATCCCGTCAGCGAGCTGCCGTTGCTCGTCGACGGCCGTCAACTCGCCGGCGGTGTCCCGGTCGACGCCCTTGCTGGCGATCCGCAGCCGTCCGACGTTCAGCCGCTCCAGCTCCTCCCAGATCCGCCGGTCGGGCACGCCCTCGGCACGCAGCTCGGCCTCGCGTTCGCGGTAGTCGTCGCTGAACGGGCTCGGCACGCAGCGGGTGGCGTGGCCGGGCGCCGTCTCCAGCAGGGCGGTGCCGGTCGCGGCGACGACCTGCCGCTGGAAGAGCGGCTGGATGGCCCCGCAGTCGACGGCCTCCTCGGTGAACAGATAGGCGGTGCCCATCAGGACGCCAACGGCGGCCCCGCGCGCGGTCAGTGGCGCGGCGAGCGCGGCGACCATCGCGGCCGACCGCTCGTCGTGGACGCCGCCCGCGAAGAACACCTCGATGTCGGAGCCGTCCTCGGTGTCCGCCAAGTGGTCCTCGATGACGGCGAGTTGGGCTTCCCACAGCGGAAAGCTCGCCCGCGGCCCGACATGGCCGCCGCATTCGGACCCCTCGAAGACGAATCTGCGCGCCCCGGCCTGGAGGAACTGCCGCAGCAGCCCCGGCGAGGGCACATGCAGGAAGGTGCTGATGCCCTCCCGCTCCAGCGCCTCGGCCTGCGAGGGCCGCCCGCCCGCGATGATCGCGTGCGTCGGCCGCAGCTCTCGTACGATCTCCAGCTGGGCGTTCCGTGTCTCCTCCGGCGCGAACCCGAGCACGCCGACACCCCAGGGCCGCCCGGTCACGGCCTCCCTGGTCTCCTCCAGCATCGCCCGGGTCTGCTCCCCGTTCGCGAGGGCGAGCGCGATGAACGGCAGGGCACCGTCCCCGGCCACGGCCGCCGCGAACCGCGCCCGGTCGCTCACCCGGGTCATCGGCCCCTGCGCGACCGGCAACCGGGTACCGAGGGCCCGGCCCATCGGTGACCCGTCCCGCAGCGCCCGCACGGCCGTGTCGTCGCGCACCGCCTCCCGTACGGCGTCGGCGAGCGCGCGCACGACCTGCCCCGCGTCACCCCACCGTTCGGCGAACCGTGCGGCCAGGAACCCGTCCTGCCCCACCGGCAGCACCTGCCTGCGCAGATCCTGCGCGCCGAGCAGATCCGCCACCGTGTCGTCGTCCGGCATGTCCGGGGCGTCCGGTCCGCGGCGCCGCAGCACGCGGTGACCGCCGACCACGACCGTCTCGGAGCCGTCCATCGACCGCAGCGCGGCAGCGGCCGGCTCCGGCAGCTCCGACTCGGCCAGCAGGGCCAGTTGGCTGTCCAGTACGACTCCGGCGGCGCCGCCCACGACGGCGGCAGCGGCGGTCCGGGGGCCGATGCCGCCACAGGCCCACACGGGAAGGCCGACGCCGGACAGCAGCTGCTGGAGGAGCACGAAGGTACTCAACTCCCCCGTCCGGCCGCTGCTTTCGGAACCGCGGGCGATCAGCCCGTGCGCACCGGCGCGCATCGCCTCCCGCGCCTGCTCCAGATCGGTGACCTCGGCCAACACCCGGACGCCGGAGGGGACTTCGCCGATCCGCCAGGCCGCGTCCACGGCGAGGACGACGGTGCCGGGACCGTCGTCCAGGACGTCCTCGGGCCGGAGCCGGCATCGCGCGCCGATCCGGACTCCGTACGGACCGGGCCTGAGGTGTCGTATTCGCGCCAGCGCCGCTCTTGTTCTTCGGTCGCCGGCACCCAGATCCAGGATCCCCAGCCCGCCGGCGCGGCTGACCGCCGCGGCCAGACGGGTGTCGGGTTCACCGAACGGGGTGACTCCGATGATCATGTCCTCGGCGCGCACAGCAGACGTCATGATGCTCCCGAATAATCGGTGAGACTGCACGGTGGGGGGTGGGAATGCCGACGGAACCGGTCGTCAAAAACCATGCGGAAGCCAACACCAGAAATTACCGGCCGGTCAACAAGGGCGCGGTTTTCGGCATATCGCCGTATCACATTCGGCCAGCGCCGACCGATGACCCCAAGAGCCGAAAAATCGGGCTAATCCCATTCAGCCGCGCCGCGGGCCGGGGGACGGAAACCCAGGCCGGCGCCGGGAACCCGACAGAGCGCTGACCAGTTCACTCACGTCTCATGCTCTCGAAACACGCTCGACCGTTCCTCAGCGCTTTGTAAACTTTGCATGTCCACCTCATCCCGGCTGGAACAGGCCGGGTGGAGAGCGCGCGGAGAGAACGCGAAGACAATTCGGGCGCCCCCATGAGGGCGCCCGATCGGTTCACGGGAAATTCGGCAAACGGAAACACTGAAACGCGGTTCAGCCCTCGTCGGGCGTCAGCCGCACCGCGATGCTGTTGATGCAGTACCGCTGGTCGGTGGGCGTCGCGTAGCCCTCGCCCTCGAACAGATGCCCAAGGTGCGAACCGCACCGGGCGCACCGCACCTCCGTCCGCACCATCCCGTGCGAACGGTCCTCGATCAGCTCCACCGCATCGGAGTCGCGGGCGTCGAAGAAGCTCGGCCAGCCGCAGTGGGACTCGAACTTCGCGTCCGAGGTGAAGAGGTCGGCGCTGCAGGCGCGGCAGGAGTAGATGCCCTGCGTCTTGGTGTCGGTGTACTCACCGGTGAAGGCGGGCTCCGTGGCGGCCTGGCGCAGCACCGCGTACTCGCCCGGCGTCAGCTCCGCGCGCCACTGCTCGTCCGGCTTCTCGACGTCGTACGACATGGGTGTCAGCCCCTCACTGCGACAGACGGTCCAGGATCAGCGGGCCCAGGTCGGTCACATCGCCCGCGCCCATGGTGAGAACGAGATCGCCCGCCTTGGTCATTCCCGCGATCACCGACGGCACCTCGGCCTTGTCGTGGACCGCGGTGACGTCCGCACCCGCCGCCCGCGCGGCCTCGATGATCAGCTCGCTGGTGACGCCCGGGATCGGGTCCTCGCGGGCCGGGTAGATGTCCAGGACGACGGAGGCGTCCGCGAGGGACAGGGACTGGCCCATCTCCTTGCCCAGTTCCTGGGTGCGGGAGAACAGGTGCGGCTGGAAGACCACCAGGATCCGCGCGTCACCGGCCGCCGAGCGCATCGCCTCCAGGTCGGCCGTCATCTCCGTCGGGTGGTGCGCGTAGGAGTCGATGACCTGCACGCCCGCCGCCTCGCCCTTGAGCTGCAGGCGGCGCTTGACGCCGGTGTACGCGGCCAGCGCGGGCGCCAGCTCAGCCGCGGGGACGCCCAGCGCCACGCCGGCGGCGAGCGCGGCGACCGCGTTGTGTGCGTAGTGCCGGCCGGGGACGGACACCGTGAAGGTGATCTCCGCGCCGTCCAGCAGGACCGTCACCTCGCTCTTCAGCCCCTGGGCCCGCACCGACAGGATCCGTACGTCCGCGTCCGGGGACTCGCCGTACGTCACCACGCGGACGCCCTCGATCCGCCGGGCCAGCTCGCGCGCGCCGTCCTGGTCCGCGGCGATCACCAGCGTGCCGCCGGGCACGATCCTGCCCGCGAAGGTCTCGAAGGACTCGTAGATCTCGTCCATCGACGCGTAGTTGGCGTGGTGGTCGAGCTCCACGTTGAGGACGATGGCGACCTCGGGCGCGTACTTGTGGAAGCTGCGGTCGCTTTCGTCCGCCTCCGCGACGAAGATCTCCCCCTCGCCGTGCAGGGCGTTGGAGCCGGGGGCGTCCAGGTCGCCGCCGATGGCGTACGAGGGCTCAAGGTCCAGCTCGGACAGCGAGACGGCCAGCATCGACGTGGTCGTGGTCTTGCCGTGGGTGCCCGCGACCGCGATCGGACGCAGGCCCTCCATCAGGGCCGCGAGGGCGTCGGAGCGGTGCACCACCGGGATGCCCAGCTCGGCCGCGCGGGCCAGCTCCGGGTTGTCCTTGCGGATCGCCGACGACACCACGACACAGCTGGCGCCGTCGGCGAGGTGCTCCGTGGCGTGCCCGATGTGCACGGTCACGCCCAGCGCGCGCAGCGCCTCGGCGGTGGCGGACTCCTTCGCATCACTGCCCGCCACCTTCGCGCCCCGCTGCGCGAGGATCTTCGCGATCCCCGACATTCCGGCCCCGCCGATGCCGATGAAGTGCGGTCGGTCCATGGCGGTAGGAAGGCCGGGTGCCATGAGTGCTTCTCCCCAAGTGATGCGACACGTATCGAGGGGTCAGCCTATGCCTTGCTGTGGGAGAACAGCTTCAGCACCGGCACCCCCACCTTGTGCCGGGCCCGCGAGGCCCAGTCCCGGTGGAAGAACTCCTCCACGTAGTGGGGGTCGGTCAGCACGATGACCTCGTCCGCCCCGGTCTCCTCGACCAGGGCCCTGAGCGCGTCCAACGGGTGGTCCTCGATGAGGCGGCCCTCCGCCTCGCTGCCGGAGCCGCGCAGAGCCGTGAGGGACACCTCCAGGGCCTGCTCGCCGAGGGCGGCGGCGTCCTTGCCCTCCGGGGTCTCCAGCTCGCGAGCCGCCTCGTCGATCTCGCCGAGTGCGATGTCGTCGATGGCCCGCAGCAGCCGGTCTGCCTGGTCACCGCGCGGCTGGAGCAGGACGTGGAAGGAGACCGCCTCGTCCCCGTGCAAGGTGGTGACGAACTCCACGTCGGCGGATGTCAGGGCCTTCTCGATCATCAATACGCTTGTGAACACGACAGGCGTCCTTCTCCTCCGTGGGCCTTGGCCGGGCCCCTGCGGAAACCATCCTGCCCCGCGATCGCACGGGGACTGCGAGTTTTAGTGTGCCCGTCGGAAGCTAAACGGAACGGTGGATTCCGTCGATTACCTGACCAGCGCACTCAAGCCCGCCGATACCTGCCGAAGAGGAACCCGTCCTCCTCCAACAGGGACACCAGTGCGAATCGGCGCGGCACCGCGACCGCCGGGCCGCCCGCGATGCGCTGCGCGTCTCCCGCGGTGAGCATCGGGGACACGGTCAGACACAGTTCGTCCAGCACCTCGGCCGCCACCAGCTGGCCGAGCAGACGCGGGCCGCCCTCGGTCAGCAGCCGGGTGTGCCCGAGGTCGCCGAGTGCCCGTACGGCGCGGGCCGGGTCGACTCCGATCCCGTCCCCGGCGATCACCACCTGGGCGCCCGCCTTCTCCGCGGTCGCGATCCGGTCGGGAGCCGCGGCGGCGCCCGTCAGGATCAGGGTCGGCACCGTGGGCGAGGTGAACAGCGGCAGCGAGAAGTCCAGGTCCATGCTCGCGGTGACCACCGCGATCGCCGGCGCGGGCGCCTGTCCGGCCTCCGTACGCCGCCGAGCGAACTCCTCTCGCGCGCGTGCCGGACGGTACCCCTCCTGGCGTACCGTTTCCGCGCCGACCACTACCACATCCGCCAGCGCCCGCAGCGTCCCGAAGATCCGCATGTCCGCCGCGCTGGAAATCGGCTGCGAGCGGCCACCGTGCTGGGCGGCACCGTCGAGCGTCCCCACCATGTTGGCCCGCAGCCACGGCTCCCGCCCACCGGGACCGCGCTCGGGGTAGGCGTACGCGCCGGCCAGCTCGTCGAGGCTCCATTCACGGGCGTCCGGGGCTGTTTCGTAGGTCACAGGGAACAGACGTCGCATGCTGTGAAGTCTGGCACGGTGCCAAGCAGGTCCGGGGAGGTCAGGCGCCCCCGAAGGGGCGCGGGGAACTGCGCGACCAGCCACAACGGACCAGCAGGCGAAGTACCGGCCTGCCGGCGGTTGCACTTAGAGTTGGGAAACGTGCGTAACTCCACCGCCGACTCCGGGCTCGGTCAGATATCCGACGTGAGCCCCGTCTCTCTGTGCACCCGCGAGCCCCACGTCCCCGCGGAGCGCCTCGTCGGCGAGATGGTGCCACCACCCCGCTTCGACTCGGTCCGCTTCAGCACGTACATCCCGGACCCGAACCAGCCCAGCCAGACCGAGGCCGTCCGGGTCCTGGAGGCCTTCGCGGGCGGACTCGGCGGTGCGCACCCGACGGCCACCGCCAAGCGCGGCTTCTTCGGCTTCGGCAGGGCGAAGGCACCGAAGACCCCGGCCGGCCCCCGCGGCGTCTACCTCGACGGCGGCTACGGCGTCGGCAAGACCCACCTGCTCGCCTCCCTCTGGCACGCCACCCCGGCCGAGCCCGCGCTCAAGGCGTTCGGCACGTTCGTGGAGCTGACGAACCTGGTCGGCGCCCTCGGCTTCCAGAAGACCGTCCAGACCCTGTCCGAGCACCGCCTGCTGTGCATCGACGAGTTCGAGCTGGACGACCCCGGCGACACCGTCCTCGTCTCGACGCTGCTCGGCAAGCTGGTGGACGCGGGCGTCGCGCTCGCCGCCACCTCGAACACGCTGCCCGGCAAGCTCGGTGAGGGCCGGTTCGCGGCGGCCGACTTCCTGCGCGAGATCCAGGGCCTGTCCGCGCACTTCCGCCCGCTGCGCATCGACGGCGAGGACTACCGCCACCGCGGGCTGCCCGAGGCGCCGGCGCCGTTCTCCGACGAGCAGGTCACCAAGGCCGCGTACGCCACGCAGGGCGCCTCACTCGACGACTTCCCGCATCTGCTGGAGCACCTCGCCCGCGTCCACCCCAGCCGGTACGGCGCGCTGACCGACGGAATCCGGGCGGTGTGCCTCACCGACGTCCAGCCGATCCCGGACCAGTCGACCGCGCTGCGGCTCGTCGTCCTCGCGGACCGGCTGTACGACCGCGAGGTGCCCGTGCTCGCCTCGGGACTCCCCTTCGACCAGCTGTTCAGCGAGGAAATGCTGAACGGCGGCTACCGCAAGAAGTACTTCCGGGCGATCTCCCGGCTCACCGCGCTGGCCCGGGACGCCAAGGGGCTCGTCGAGGCCGACTAGTCGGACAACTCCCCCAGGTCAAGAGGCATTTCAGGCCAAGTGACCACGACTTTCAGGCTCTCTTCAGCCTGAAACGTTAAGTTAACCCTGCAAACAACTTTGCAGGGTTAACGTGTTTCTTGACCAGCCATTGACCAAGTGTTGGCGTGTGCATAAGTCGTGAACTGCCTGGAGGGAGGCGGATGTTGCGAGGTACGACGACCAGGACCGTAGTCTCGGCCCTCGCCGCCGTCCTGCTCGTCCTGCAGTTCTTCGCTCCCTCCACGTCGTTCGCATCCGCGCACACGGTTGGTCATGTCGAGGCCAAGGCTCAGCCCGGATCCAAGCTGTCACCCAAGCCACTGCGCGACGGGATCATCACGATCCGTGACAAGAGCTGCTCCGGGGACCCGACCGGTCCCCAGCACACACGGGAGCGGAACCGCTCCTCCGTCGTCTGGCCCGGGGCGCAGGAGCGCCCGCTCGTGGCCCCAGGAACGACAGCAGCACACCTGACGGTGGCGCGCGCCGCGCAATGTCGCACGGCGAGATCCTCGACAACCCACTCTCCGGCGGCACTTCAGGTCTTCCGCTGCTGAGAGAGAGCAGAGCAGTCATCACCACTCTGTCTTGCACGTCCGACGCGCCTTTCGCGCGCCAGGAGGAGTCACCACATCATGCAGCCCCTCATCGACAACGCCCGCACGTTCGGACAGCGCCCTGAGGAGTTCGCCAGACTCGCCGAAGGCCAGTCCCCCGAGGTCCTGTTCATCACCTGTTCCGACTCCCGGGTCGTACCGGCCCTGATCACCGGCGCCCGCCCCGGCCAGCTCTTCGAGCTGCGCACCGCGGGCAACATCGTCCCGCCGTACGCCTCCGAGCACCCCACCAGCGAGGCGGCCACCATCGAGTACGCGGTCGAGGTACTCGGCGTCCGCGACATAGTCGTCTGCGGCCACTCCCACTGCGGAGCGGTCGGCGCCCTGGTGCGCGGTGACGATCTGGACGCCGTACCCGCCGTCCGCGACTGGCTCGCCGCCGCGACGCCGCGTCCGCAGGGAGCGGCCGGCGATCCGACCGTGGCCGAGGGAGTGCAGAGCCATGTCCTGGCGCAGCTGCTGCGGCTGCGCTCCTACCCCTGTATCGCCCAGAAGCAGGCCCAGGGCCAACTCGCCCTGCACGCCTGGTACTACGAGGTCCACACCGGCGCCGTACAGGCGCACAGCCCGCAGACCGACACCTTCAAGGCCCTGTGAGCACCGCCATGAACCCCTCCACCCTCACCAAGTTCCCTCATCTGCGGCAGGACTTCGCCGCGTCCCTCGTCGTCTTCCTGGTCGCGCTCCCGCTGTGCGTGGGCGTGGCCGTCGCCTCCGGTGTGCCGGCCGAGCTCGGGCTCGTCACCGGCATCGTGGGCGGCATCGTCACCGGGCTGATGCGCGGCAGCAGCCTTCAGGTGTCCGGCCCGGCCGCCGGGCTGACCGTGCTGGTCTTCGAGGCGGTGCGCGAGTTCGGGCTGCCGGTACTCGGCGTGATCGTGCTCCTCACCGGCCTGCTCCAGCTGCTGATGGGCGCCCTGAAGCTGGGGCGCTGGTTCCGGGCCATCTCGGTCGCCGTGGTCGAGGGCATGCTGGCCGGTATCGGGCTCGTCCTGATCGCCGGGCAGCTGTACTCGGTCGCGGACGCCGAGGCCCCCGCCTCCGGACTCGCGAAGATCGCGGGGCTTCCCGGGGCGCTCACGGACGCCGTCCAGGACACCGGGGCGCTGGCCTCGCTGGGTCTCGGCGCGGGCACGATCGCCGTGCTGGTGCTGTGGAAGCGGATGCCGCGCCAGGTGCGCACGGTGCCCGGCCCGCTGGCCGCGGTGGGCCTGGCGACGCTGGTCGCCGTGGTCTTCGGCCTGCCGGTGGCCACCGTCGAGGTGCAGGGGCTGCTGGGCTCCATCCAGCCGCCGTCCCTGGACGCCTTCGGTGAGCTCGCCGATGTCGGCGTGCTCGCCACCGTGGCCGCCTTCACGCTGATCGCGTCCGCCGAGTCGCTGTTCAGCGCGGCGGCGGTGGACCGGCTGCACGACGGTCCGCGTACCGAGTACGACAAGGAACTGCTCGCCCAGGGCGCGGGCAACACCGTCTGCGGTGCGCTGGGCGCCCTGCCGATGACCGCGGTGATCGTACGCAGCGCGGCGAACGTCCAGGCGGGCGCGCGGACGAAGGCGTCCCGGGTGCTGCACGGCGTATGGCTGCTGCTGTTCGCGGCCCTGCTGCCGGCCGTTCTCGCCTACATCCCGATCCCGGCCCTGGCGGGCATCCTGGTGCACGCCGGCGCCAAGCTCATCCCCGTGCGGGAGATCGTGTCCCTGTGGCGCGACCATCGCGGTGAGGCGCTGATCCTGATGGTCACGGCGGTGTCGATCGTCGCGGTCAGCATGTTCGAGGGCGTCCTCATCGGCCTCGCGCTGGCCATCGCCAAGACCGCCTGGGAGGCCTCGCACATCAAGCTGGAGGTCATAGACAAGGGAGCCGGGCCCGTCCAGGCGTATCTGTCGGGCAACGCGACCTTCCTGCGGCTGCCGAAGATACTCGACAGCCTGGAGTCCCTGCCCCAGGACCGTCCCGTCGAGCTGAACCTGTCCGGGCTGCACCACCTGGACCACGCCTGCCGTACGGCGCTGGAGAACTGGGCCGAGCGGCACAGCGCGGCCGGCACCGATCCGGTACGGCTCGACGGTGCCGTGGCAGCACCTGAGGCCCGGCGGTAGCACTCCCTGACGCCCGGCGAAGCCCGGCTGAAGCTCCGAACCGGGGCTTCAGCCGGGCTTACCGTTGCCCTATTCGGGCATATCGTTGGAAGAGGTTGCCAATCCCGCTTTTAGGTGCAGGGACGGCTGAACAGGGGTCGTCATCATGCTGGAAGAGTTGCTGACCGCGGCCATCGCCACCGGGACCGCCGGGGTGGTGTATCTCGCCGCGGCGGCGCGGGTCGTCAAGCAGTACGAGCGCGGGGTGGTCCTCCGGCTCGGGCGCCTGCGGGGCGCCGTGCGGCCACCGGGCTTCACCCTGATCATCCCCGCCGTGGACCGGCTGTACAAAGTGAACCTGCAGATCGTGACGATGCCGGTGCCGGCCCAGGAGGGCATCACACGCGACAACGTGACCGTGCGGGTCGACGCGGTCGTCTACTTCAAGGTCGTGGACGCGGCGGCGGCGATCATCAATGTCGAGGACTACCGCTTCGCGGTCTCCCAGATGGCACAGACCTCGCTGCGCTCGATCATCGGCAAGAGCGACCTGGACGACCTGCTCTCCAACCGCGAGAAGCTCAACCAGGGCCTGGAGCTGATGATCGACAGCCCGGCCATCGGCTGGGGCGTGCAGATCGACCGCGTCGAGATCAAGGACGTGTCCCTGCCGGACACCATGAAGCGCTCCATGGCCCGGCAGGCCGAGGCGGACCGCGAGCGTCGGGCCCGGGTCATCAACGCCGACGCCGAACTCCAGGCCTCCAAGAAGCTCGCCGAGGCCGCACAGCAGATGGCCGACACGCCGTCCGCGCTCCAGTTGCGGCTGCTCCAGACGGTGATGGCCGTGGCGGCGGAGAAGAACTCCACGCTGGTGCTGCCCATCCCGGTGGAGCTGTTGCGGTTCCTGGAGAAGGGGGCGGGGGCGCACCCGGAACACCACGGCCGCCCCGCGCCAGACAGTTCCGGCCAGATCCCGCCGCCCACCCCCTACGACCAGCTCTCTCCCGACCCCTCTGACGAGTTCCCGCCCGACAGCCTCGACCAGCTCCCTCCTGAGCATCCCGGCGAGATCCCACCCGCCCCTTCCAGTCGGCAGCCCTCGCCCGACCGCTCGCTGGAGCCATGACGGGTTCTACGCGCGTGGTTCACGTGGCCTTGACCAAGTGATAGACACGGCGGCGTCACAGTCCTGTCCGCCAGCAGGAAGGTTGCCCCATGTCCGAGAACGGCCGTACGACACGCCGTCAGGTACTCGCCCGCACCGGCGCGTCGGTCGCCGCGATCGCCTTCGCCGGAAATCTCACCGAACTCTTCGCGGGCACCGCGTCCGCGCAAGTGAACCTGGGCCACACCGGTTACGGCCCGCTCGTCCCCGACCCGAAGGGCCTGCTCGATCTGCCGAAGGGCTTCCGCTACCGCGTCCTGTCCCGCGAGGGCGCCCCGCTGCGCTCCGGCGAGGGCGAAGTGCCCTCCCATCCGGACGGCATGGCGGCCTTCGCGGGCCGGCACGGTCGCGTCCACCTGGTCCGCAACCACGAGAACAGGGCCGACGCCGACATCCCCGTCCCGCCGGTCGAGGGCCTCACCTACGATCCAGCGGGCAAGGGCGGCTGTACGGCCCTGACGCTGGACAGCGACGGCCGGGTCCTCGCCGAACGGGTCGCGATCGCCGGTACGGCCGTCAACTGCGCGGGCGGGCCCACTCCTTGGGGCACCTGGCTGACCTGCGAGGAGACCGAGGACCGGGCAAGCACCGGCGGCTACGCCAAGGACCATGGCTTCGTCTTCGAGGTAGACCCGGCCGACCCCCGCCGCAGCGGGGCCGTACCACTCACCGCGATGGGCCGCTTCCAGCACGAGGCGGTCGCCGTCGACCCTCGTCGCGGCATCGTCTACGAGACCGAGGACGCCTTCGAGCGGCCCTTCGGCCTGTTCTACCGCTTCCTGCCCGACAAGCCGCTCGGCGGCCCCGGTTCGCTCCGCGCGGGCG
This sequence comes from Streptomyces sp. 4N124, assembly GCF_052245395.1. Classification (NCBI taxonomy): domain Bacteria; kingdom Bacillati; phylum Actinomycetota; class Actinomycetes; order Kitasatosporales; family Streptomycetaceae; genus Streptomyces; species Streptomyces sp. 4N124. The sequence goes on along the minus strand of NZ_JBQQBS010000012.1, from coordinate 143,595 downwards.
GTCGCCTCCAGGCGATGCGCGTGCCCGGCGTCCCCGACCTCTCCTCGGTCCAGGAGACCGGCGCCCGCTTCGACGGCGTCGAGTGGGCCGACGTACCGGACCCGCTCGCGGCCGGAACCCCCGTCCGTCTGCAGGACTTCGGCTCGCGGGGCATCACGCACGCGCAGAAGCTGGAGGGCTGCTACTGGGGCGGGCGGTCCGTGTACTTCGTGTCGTCGTACGCGCGCAGTGCCGAGGGCTCGGCGGCCGACCACTACGGGCAGGTCTGGCGGTACGACCCGTCGGCGCGCAGCCTCACCCTGGTGGTCGTCTTCGGCCCGGACACGGACGTCCAGCTGCCCGGCGAGTCACCGGACAACATCTGCCTCGCACCGAGCGGCGGGCTCATGGTGTGCGAGGACGGCGGCGGCGCGCAGCACGTGTTCGGGGTCACGCGGCGGGGGGAGGTGTACGCGGTGGCCCGCAACCGACAGAACATCGGCACGGCCGAGGAGCCGGAGTGGGGTGAGTTCGCTGGCGTCACCTTTTCGCCCGACGGCGGGACGATGTACGTCAACTGCTACTCGCCGGGGACGACGTTCGCGGTGACGGGGTGTTGAGCGATCCGGGGTAGGTGCGGTTGAGCGCCCCGTAAGGGGCGCGGGGAACTGCGCGACCAGCCCCCACCGGCCCGCAGCAAGCGAAGAACCGTTCCGGTCAGATCCAGCCCTGCTCCCACGCGCGATGGGCGGCGGCATGTCGTGTCGGCGTGCCCAGTTTCGACATGGCTGCGGAGAGGTAGTTGCGGACCGTTCCGGGCGCGAGGTGGACCGCGGTGGCGATCTCGGCTACTGAGGCGCCCGTGCGGGCCGCGCGCAGGATCTGCAGCTCCCGGTCGGTGAGCGGGCAGTCGTCCTCGGTCAGGGCGGAGGCGGCGATGTCCGGGTCCACATAGCGGCGGCCGGCGGCGATGTCGCGGATGATCTCCGCCAGCCGGGCCGCCGGGGTCGTCTTGGGGACGAAGCCGCGGACGCCTGCGGACAGGGCGCGGCGGAGCACCGCGGGGCGGGCGTGCCGGGTGACGAGGACGATCTGGGTGCCGAGTTCGGCCCGGATCTCCTCGGCGGCCCGCAGTCCGTCGGTGGGCGGCATCTCCAGGTCGAGCACGGCGATGTCGGGGCGGTGCTCGCGAGCCAGCCGTACGGCGTCCGTGGAGGTGGCCGCCTCGGCGACGACCGTCAGATCGTCCTCCAGTCCGAGCAGCGCGGCCAGGGCGCTGCGGAGCAGGTCCTCGTCGTCGGCGAGCAGCAGCCGGATCATGTCACCTCACGGGAGTCCACGGGCAGCGCGGCCCGTACGACGAACCGCTCGCCGTCACGTTCCCACGTCAACTCGCCTCCGGCAGCCCGCAATCGCTCGGCGAGCGACCGCAACCCGGTTCCCCCGGTGTCCGAACGGCCTTCCTCGGCACCGTCGTTGCTGATCCGCAGCGAGGCGACACCGCCGGTGACGCGGTACGCGATGGCCGCGTGCCGCGCCCGGCTGTGCCGCAGCACATTGGTGGTGGCCTCCCGCATCACCAGTCCGAGGAGGTGCCGGGCCGAGTCGGCGAGCCCGTCCGTGGGGGTGTCGAGGCGCATCCCGGCGTCGATGTCCGCCGCCGCCAGCACCCGCGTGGCGCTGGCGATCTCGTCGTCCAGTGTCGTACGGCGGTAGCCCTGCACCACGGCGCGGGTGTCGCGCAACGCGTCGTAGGACAGCTGTCGTATCTCCTTCATCTCACCGGCGGCGCGCACCGGGTCGGACTCGACGAGCCGTGCGGCCAACTCGCTCTTCAGCGCGATGACTTGCAGATGGTGCCCCTGAATGTCGTGCAGGTCCGCGGCGAACCGGAGCCGCTCGTCCTTGACCGCCAGCTCCGCCTCCAGCCGCCGGGCCCGGTCCAGCCGCCCAGCGAGGTCCCAGGCCCACAGCGGACCGAGGGTCACCCACACGGTGAAGGCGACCAGCCCGGCCGGGAACAGCGCCGCATACGTCAGCTCGCCGTCCCCGGAGACCAGGCTGAGAACACCGCCCGGCAGCAAGGCCACCACCACCGCCCCGGCGATCAACTGCCTTCTGCGGCGTGGCGCGAGATGGGTCGCGGCGATCGCGACCGTCACCGCGGGCGCCACCGCCCACACCCCGTACTCCCGCCGCGTCAGCGGCAGCACCGCGAGCACAAGCGCCGCCGCACCCGCGGCGAGTAGCCAACTCACCGGCAAGCGACGGGGGTTCGCGTTCGCCGGCCGAGGCTCCAGTCGCCGACCGAGCAGCACCACACTCGCCAGCGTCTCCACCACCAGGACGGGCGCGCCCACTGCCCGGATCCAGACCGGCCAGTCGTCGTCCAGGACCCAGTCACCGATCAGCAGCACCAGAAGGAACGCGGAGGAGCCCGGCACGGCCCACCACGTGTAGCGACGGAAGCCGGTCAGCCCCGCCGCCCCGCGCTCACCCGGCCCGTCGCCCATCCGGCCATTGTCGCAGCGGCGGCCCGCCCTGGCGGAGTGCCGAACGGCCGCTTCCCGCATGACAGATGTCATCCCGGCCGGTGACAACTCCACGGGCACGCATGCCGTTTCGGCACTACTGGCGATCTCCTCCTCTCAGCAGTCTGAAGGCGTACGAGATACCCCGCCCCCGTATGGAGGTACGCCATGTCCGCTGCCACACCCGCGCCATCGGCTCCGGAAAGCCGCCGCCCGTTCCAGGCCCTGCTCCGCCGCTGGCCCGCCGCCCTGGCCCTCCTGCTCTCGGTTCCCGGCATGGTCACCGGCGGCTCGGGCGGCGACAGGGCGGCCGACTCGGTCGAGACGTACGGCGAGGCGCTGCCTCTGCTGCCGTTGCTGTACCTGATCGTCCATCAGCTGGGGAAGCCTCGGCTGACCTGGCCCGTCGTCGGGGCGGGTCTGGCGTCGATCGTCGCCCTTCGGGCGCTGGACCTGGTGTCCCCGTCCGTGCCCCTGACCGTCGTCGCCCTGTTCGTCCTGGTACTGGGGGCCGTCCGGGGCACTCCGCACGGCCCGGCGACCTTCCGGATCCAGGCCGCCGGGGCGTTCGTCTTCTGCGCGCTCGCTCTGGTGGGCCTGGCCGTGGACCCCGATCTGGGCCGCTACCTGGTCGCCGCGGGCTGGTTCTTCCACGGGGTCTGGGACTTCGCGCACCTGATGCTCAACCGCCTCGAAGGCATCGTCTCCCGCACCTTCGCCGAGTGGTGCGGCGTGATCGACGTGTGCATCGGCATCGAGCTGGCGTTCCTGCTGTGATCCCGGCGGGCGGGTGAATTCGGCAAGAGACATCCAGTAAGCAGCCGCCAAAGACAAAAGACGCATTCCACACATAGTTACGTTCATGCGGTGATCACACTTGTACGCCGAGTAGCCATCGCCTGCGCCCTGAGCGCCACCCTCGCCTCCTGCGGGACGGCCGAGGAACCACACCGCCCTCCCGCCCCCTCGAAACGGACCGTCGCCCCGTCGCGGCCCCCGACCCTCGCCCCCGGCCCCGCGGGCCTGACCCCTGTCTTCGAGAACGGCCCGCGGACCGGGGCCAAGACCGTCGCCCTCACCTTCGACGCCGACATGACCGCCGACCAGGGGCCGCGGGCGGCGGCCGGGGAGCGGTTCGACAATCCCCGGCTCATCGCGGCACTCCGGGCGCTGAAGGTGCCGGCCACCGTGTTCATGACGGGCCGCTGGGCCGAGGAGTACCCCATCCAGGCCCGCGCCATCGGCCGGGACCCGCTCTTCGAGGTCGCGAACCACTCGTACAGCCACTACGCCTTCACCGACGACTGCTACGGCCTGCCGACCGTCTCCGAGGACCGGATGCGGACGGACGTGGAGCAGGCGTACGCGGCCTTCCGCAAGGCCGGGGTGCGGGAGCCGATGCCGTACTTCCGCTTCCCGGGCGGCTGTTACGACGGCCGGGCCCTGAAGGCGCTGAGCGCGACCGGCGTCACCGCCGTGCAGTGGGATGTGGTCGGCGGGGACGCCTTCGCCACCGACGCGGACGCGGTGGCCCGGCAGGTGCTGGACGGCGTACGGCCGGGCTCGGTGGTCGTGCTGCACTGCACGACCAGCGCCGCCCCGACGACCGAACGCGCCCTCCGTACGATCGTCCCCGAGCTGCGCCGCAAGGGCTTCCGCTTTGTGAAGGTGTCCGAGCTGATCGGGGCCGCGGGCGGGCGCGCTGAGGCTCGTACGACAGACGGCTGACCCTCTTACGCTGGATGTATGAGCGACGACGACTACTGCCTGATCGACGCGACCAGGCCGCCCGAGGCCGACGGGCCGCCGTACGCGGAGTGCGTGCTGTGCCGGGAGCCGACGGAGTACCCGGAGTCGTACAAGGGCATCACGCTCTGCCCCGTCTGCGAGTGGCAGGAGGCCCAGCGCACGGCCTGCTCAGGGTGACCGGCGAGAGGTGAGCGCGCAGGCCACGGCGATCGCCGCCGCGGTCAGGAGGGTGGCGGCGCCGAGCGGGAGCAGGGGGAGCTGGACCTCGCCCGACTGCGACCCCGTCACCAGTCCGCTGACCGCCGCCTGCGCCGGGGAGCCCGTGACGACCACGGACAGCAGGGCCGCGAGCAGCATCGCCGGGACCGCCCGGCCGGGCGAGCGCAGCAGCGGCCAGGAGGTGAGCGCGCCGACGGCCGTGCCGAGCAGGGCGCAGGCCAGCGCGGCGAGCAGCCCGGCCGCGCCCGCCGGGAGCGGCGCCACCCGGGTCTGGTGGTCGGAGGTCACCGGATCGCTGATCAGCGTCACGACGAGGGTCGCCACGGTGCCGAGCGCCGCGGACGACGCCAGCGCGACCAGCAGACAGGACAGGTGCGCCCGTCCGGGTCCGGCCGCGGCGGCCACCGGGGCGCGCGCGGCGGGCGGCTCGTTGCCGACGCAGATCCGCACCAGCCAGGCGGCGACGGGCAGCAGCGCCGCGGCTGCATAACCCAGCGAGTCGAGCACGGGCTGCCCGCCCTGCACACCGACGCCCAGGAACACGGCGTACAGGATGAACGGCGGCAGCCAGCGCTGCGAGCGCACCAGCAGGGCGGCTTGATAGCGCAGGAGCGCGGTCATCGGACCTCCTCGACGTCCTCATGGGCGACGCTCACCACATGCCACGGCGGGCGGGCCGTCAGCAGGGAGCGCAGGACGACGTCCGAGTGGGACGCGGGGACGGTGAGCCGGTGGGTGCCGGGCGCGGTCTCCTCGGCGGAGGTGAGCTTCGGGGTGGCGGGCAGTGGTCCACCGGGTGGGCCCTGGACCACGATGACGGCGTACGGTCCGGAGGGCCAAGTGCCTTGTTCCGTACGGTGGTTGAGGCCGCCGTCGCGGACGGTGTACGTCGCGTCGGGCGCCCCCGCCAGGCGACTCGGGTCATGGTCGACGAAGACCACCGCCCCGCCCGCCACAGTCCGTTCCGCGACCGCTCGTTCCAGCTCGGCGCGGGCTGACTCGTCCAGGCCGGTCCAGGCCTCGTCGAGGACGAGCAGGTCCGGCTCGGCGACCAGGGCCTGGGCGACCGCGACCTTCTGGCTGCTGCCCTTCGACAGCTGCGACATCGGCGTACGGGCATGGGCGGCGGCGCCGAAGCGCTCCAGCCACTGGTCGGCGGCGCGGGCCGCCGCCGTACGGGACAGGCCGTGCACCGCGCCGAGGTGGGTGAGATAGCCGGACGGGGTGAAGGGCAGCGCCGACGGGAAGCGCTCGGGGACGTAGGCCGTGCGCGGCCGGCCGCTGATCCGGCCCTCCGTCGGGGCGTCGATTCCGGCGAGCAGCCGGAGGAGGGTGGACTTGCCGGTGCCGTTCGCGCCCTCGATGCGCAAGAGAGTGCCGGGGGTCACGGCCAGGTCGATCCCGCGCAGCACCCAGGGTCCGCGCAGGCCGTAGCGGCGGCCGACGCGCTCCAGCCGTAATTCGCGTTGCATGCGGTCATCCTCTCGCGCCCGGAGGAACCGATCTTCCGCCTGGCAGACTGGAGGACGTGACCAGTGATCCCTCCGTTCCCGGCGATCCCGGCGTGCCCGGCGTGCCCGGCGTGCCCGGCGACAGCCCATTCCGTTCCGAGTCCTCCGTGCGCGACGAGGCGCCGCAGTTCGTGCTGCCGCTGGTCGTACGGATCGAGCGGGCGGCTCCCCCGGCCCGTACGGACGCGCTGGAGACCGCGGCCCGCGCGGTGCTGGTGCTGCTCAGCGACGAGCGGGCGCTGGGGGACGGCGAGTGGGCACAGGCCGTGCGGGACTGGCAGGACGCGCGGATCCGCAAGGTGGTGCGGCGGGCGCGGGGCGCCGAGTGGCGGCGGGCCGAGGCACTGCCCGGCATCACGGTCACGGGCAAGTCAGCGGAGGTACGGGTCTTCCCGCCCGTCCCGCTGGACGGCTGGCCCAAGGACCTCGCCCGGCTCCAGGTCTCCGGCACCGACCTCGACGACCCGGAGCCGCCGGCCGAGGCCGACCCGGGCGTGCCGGTGCTGTGGCTCAGCCCCGACCTGGACATGACGGCCGGCAAGGCGATGGCGCAGGTCGGCCATGGTACCCAACTCGCCTGGTGGGAGCTGTCGGACGAGGACCGCGCCGCCTGGCGCGACGCCGGATTCCCCCTGGCCGTCCGCACCGCCCCCGCCGACCGCTGGCCCGACCTCACCACCAGCGGTCTGCCGGTGGTCCGCGACGCGGGCTTCACGGAGATCGCACCAGGCAAAACCGTCGCCGTCGAAGGCGGCAGCCGCTACTGCCCGCTCATGACCTTGGGCAGGTAGGGCGGCACGGGAACCTTCCCGGCACTCGGGACGTTCAGTGAGTGGTTGTAGTTGAAGTTTGCGACGTGGAAGCGCCCGCGGAGTTCTGACAGCGGGCGCTTTGTCGTTTCGGGGGTTTTCTTCGACGGCTGGCGACCAGCAGCCCGGGGACGCGCGAACGCGCGCTCTCCGCATCTATTCGCCATCTCGAAGGAGACCTCACTCTGAGGACACCCGTTCCGAGGCAGGCCCGCGCCGCGGGCCTGCCTAGCGCTGCTTTCCCACGGGCCTTTCCGCATCCGGCGCCCTGCCCCCGCGCCGTCGAAAGCCGGCCCGCACCCACCCCGAAAGGAAAAACGTGACCACTGAGATCATCAACCGGGGCACCGTGCCGCCGGATCACGCCGGGACGACGAAACCCCCGCCCGCCGGCCGAGGCAGCGACTACGCCGCACTGTCCCGCGAGGTGAAACAGAGCGGGCTGCTGAAGCGGCGGCCGGGCTACTACTCCGTCAAGGTCGGGGCGAACCTGCTTCTGCTGGCCGCCGGCTGGACCGCGTTCGCCCTGATCGGGCAGTCGTGGTGGCAGATGGTGACCGCCGCCTTCCTCGCGGTGATGTTCACCCAGACCGGGTTCATCGGGCACGACGCAGGACACCAGCAGATCGCCCGCTCCAAGCGCGTCAACAACCTGCTCGGTCGCGTGCACGCCGACCTGCTGATCGGCCTCAGCTACGGCTGGTGGATCGCCAAGCACAACCGGCACCACTCCCACCCCAACCACGTCGACCGCGACCCCGACATCGCCGACGGTGCGATCGCCTTCACCGAGGACCACGCCCGGGTCCGCCGCGGCCCCTACGCCTGGCTGGCCCGCCACCAGGCCTGGCTGTTCTTCCCGATGCTGCTTCTGGAAGGGCTCGCCCTGCACGTGGCCGGCGTACGGGCGCAGTTCGAGCGCGACGGCACCGCGGGCTCACGGGCGGCCAAGCTGGCCGGGGCGGGACTGCTGACCGCGCATCTCGTCGGCTATGTCACCGCCCTGTTCCTGGTCCTGACCCCCCTCCAGGCCGTGGCCTTCCTCGCCGTGCACCAGGGGCTCTTCGGGCTGTACATGGGCTGCTCGTTCGCCCCCAACCACAAGGGCATGCCCATTTTCGGCAAGGATGACAAGATCGACTTCCTGCGCCGGCAGGTACTGACCTCACGCAACATCCGTGGCAGCCGGTTCACCGACTTCGCGCTCGGCGGGCTGAACTACCAGATCGAACACCACCTGTTCCCCTCCATGCCGCGGCCCGGCCTGCGCCATGCCCAGGAACTGGTACGCGCGTTCTGCGCCCGGCACGGCATCGCCTACCACGAGACCGGGCTCTTCAACTCCTACGCCCAGGTCCTGCGGCACCTGCACGCGGTCGGCGGGCCCCTGCGCCCCGAACTGGAGTACTGATCCGGAGCGGGGCGCTGGTCGCCCCGCACAGATCACCCGGCTACCGTGAGACCCGCGCCGCTGGGAGGGCGCAACGCCGAGGGAAGGTCCGGGAGTTGTCATGTCAGTCGACCGTCCGCTGATCAACAGCAAGGTGCCGCACTCCGCTCGCATCTGGAACTACTGGCTGGGCGGCAAGGACTGCTACGAGATCGACCGGCAGGTCGGGGACCAGATGCGTGAGCTCAACCCCGAGATCGTCGACATCGCGCGCGCCCAGCGAGGGTTCCTGAAGCGCGCGGTCACGTATCTGGCCACGGAGGCCGGAATCCGGCAGTTCCTCGACGTCGGCACCGGCCTGCCCACCCTCGACAACACCCACGAGGTCGCCCAGGGCATCGCCCCCGAGGCACGGATCGTGTACGTCGATCACGACCCCGTCGTGCTGACCCACGCCCATGCCCTGCTCACCAGCACCCCCGAAGGCGCCACCGACTACATCGACGCCGATCTGCGCGACCCGGACTCGATCCTGCGGGGCGCCGAGCGCACGCTCGACTTCAGCCGGCCCGTCGCGCTCATGCTGCTCGGCATCGTCGCGCACGTCCCGGACGACACCGCCCACCCGATCGTGCAGCAGCTCAAGGACGCCCTCCCCGCCGGGAGCCACCTGGTGTTCTGCGACAGCACCGAGGTGTTCCACGCGGACGAGATGCGGGCGATGGTCCAGCGCTGGAACGAGGCGAGCGACAACCCGCGGATCAACCGGGCCCCCGAGCAGCTGGCCCGCTTCTTCGACGGCTTCGACCTGCTGGAACCCGGTCTGGTCCCGGTCGCCGAGTGGCGCTCCGGCCCGGCCGGCACGGACGAGCGGCGGGACGTGGACAGTTTCGGAGGCGTGGCCGTCAAGCGCTGACCGGTCAGTCCCCGCCATTGAACACGGGCATTGAACACGGGCCGCCTCCCGCGCGTATCCCCCGATGTCGGCGACCTCCCGTCCACGTCCGCTTCCTCCCCCGAACCTCAAATGTTGCTCTGAAGGCGCCCGGAGCGCGGTTCGGGTCGGCGCGCCGGGGCCATACCCCCGTCACACAGCGGCGGAACGTCGAAGGAGACGACGCGGCACAGCCAGGTGACACCGGGCGGAGGAGGGGACGATGGAGCGACTGGGGACGGGAATCGGGTGGCGGCCGGAGATCGCGGACGCCGTGGAGCGGATGCCGGGTATCGACTGGGTCGAGGCCGTCGCGGAGAACGTGTGCCCCGGTCATCTCCCCGAGTCGCTGCTGCGGCTGCGCGAGCGCGGCGTCACCGTGATCCCGCACGGCGTATCCCTCGGCCTCGGCGGCGCCGACCGCCCCGACGAGACCCGCCTCACGGCACTCGCGGAGCGGGCCGAGGCGCTGGGCTCCCCGCTGGTCACCGAGCACATCGCGTTCGTACGGGCGGGCGGCCCCCTGACGGCATCCCCTCGCCTGGAAGCGGGCCACCTGCTGCCGGTCCCCCGCACAAGGGACGCCCTCGACGTCCTGTGCGAGAACATCCGCATCGCCCAGGACGCCCTGCCCGTGCCGCTCGCCGTGGAGAACATAGCGGCGCTCATCGCGTGGCCCGGCGAGGAGATGACCGAGGGCCAGTTCCTGTACGACCTCGCCGACCGCACCGGCGTACGGCTCCTGATCGACGTGGCCAACCTGCACACCAACCACGTCAACCGCGCCGAGGACCCGGCCAAGGCCCTCGCCGAAGTCCCTCTCGAGGCCATCGCCTACGTCCATGTCGCCGGCGGCTTCGAACGCGACGGCGTCTGGCACGACAGCCACGCCCACCCGGTCCCCGACGCGGTCCTCGACATCCTCACCGACCTCGCCTCCCGGGTCTCGCCACCCGGAGTCCTGCTGGAACGGGACGAGAACTTCCCGGAACCGGCCGAGCTGGAGCGGGAGTTGGGCGCGATCCGAGGGGCGCTGGAGAAGGGCCGGGCGACGCGAGAGTCATCGACAGAGCGCCCTGCGACGGCACCGCAGGGCTCCGCGGCACCGCAGGACTCCACAACACCGGACGGCTCCGAGGCGCCGCAGAGCTCGACCACCGTCGAGCCTCCCGCCGACACGACCGCCGCCCGCCAGCGCCTCGCCCTCGCGCAGACGGCACTCCTCTCCGCCCTGGTGGCCGGCACGCCCGTACCCGAAGGCTTCGACCGGGTCCGGCTGGGCGTACAGGCCCGTGCCCTGGCCGGCAAGCGGGCGGACGTCGTGGCCAAGGTCGCCCCCGAACTCCCGCACATCCTGGGCCAGGGCTACCGCCCCGCTTTCCTCGCCTACGCCCAGCGCCACCCGATGACCGGCGGCTACCGCCAGGACGCACTGGACTTCGCAGGCCACCTCCTGTCCACGGGCCACCCCCAGAACCCGACAGCCCGACGCCACCTCCACACCTGGCACCTGGACCGCTCAGCCCCAACCCCACCGTCCCACCGCCGCCCCACCACCCGCCTGGCCCGCGCAACCCGCAAGGTATTGCTACGCCGCTGAGCACGCCCCCTGAAGCCGCGCGCACCCGCCCCACCAAGCCGCCGGCACCCGTCCCGCCCAGCTGCGGGCATGCGTGCCGCCTGGGGCGGCACGGGTGGGCGCAGGCGGCACCCCGCAAGCGCGCCGGGCCGCGCGTCCCACCCCCGGCCCCCTAGACGCAGGGCACTCCACAAATGTGCTGGACATAACACCCCACGCCCACCCCACCCACAGAACCGCACCATTGCCCCCTTTGCCCCCATATGCCAGCCACCCAAATCCCCCATACGACCCCCATCACCCCCACCCCAACCCTGCCTCCCAGTACCGAAGTTGGCGTAGACCGCGAAGTAATATGCCAACGCCGCACCAAAAGCGCACTAACGTGCGGTGCCGCAAGCAGGAGGCACCATGCGACCCCGACCCCGCCCCCCGATCAAGGGCCGAGGCATCTTCACCGGCACCGGCCTGATCATCACCTGCCTGGCAGCGACCCTCGCCGCGCTGATCTTCCCGATCTGGTCGTACACCGACCGATCAGGAACCGGCGTTGACGTACTCAACGCCGAGACGGTGTCGACGAGGTTCGGACCGCTGTCGGCACTGGACCGCGACTTCGTCACGAAGGTCCGGCTCGCGGGCCTGTGGGAGCTGCCCGCGGGCCGACAGGCCCAGCAGAAGGGCACCACCCCGGCCGTACGCACAGCGGGCCGGCACCTGATCGAGGGCCACGCCTTCCTGGACGAACGGGTCCGCGACGTGGCGTCCCGGCTCGGCCTCGCCCTGCCCAACGAGCCCACCGGCCAGCAGCAGGAATGGCTCGCCACGCTCAACGCCGCGCAGGGAGTGACGTACGACCGCGAGTTCGCGAACATCCTGCGCCTGGCGCACGGCAAGGTCTTCTCCGTAGTCGCCCAGGTCCGCGCAAGCACCCGCAACTCCCTGGTCCGCGCGCTCGCCGACGACGCGAACACCACCGTGCTGGACCACATCAAGGTCCTGGAGGCCACGGGCTACGTCGACTTCGACGCTCTGGCCCGCGACATGGCCGCCGCCAGCGCTCCCCCGCTCACCCCCTCCCCGGCCCCACCCGGCCCCACCACCGACCCGGGCCCGGTCGTCCCGCTCACGCCGCCGGCATCCCCGACGTACTCGCTCCCGCCGGCGGCCACCAGCCCACCCCCACCGCACCGCCCCCAAACGGAACGTCACATACCCACAACACTCCGTCCAGATGGCGAAAAGGGCATGGCGCTTCCCATGTCCCTCGCATAGAACACCGTCATGTTCTGGGTTCTGCTCCTGCTGCTGGCCTGGGCGGCCGCCGGAACGTCGTGCACCCGGTTGTGCCTGGCCGCCGTACGCACGGCCGCCGCCGACGCCGATGCCGCCGCGGGCCGCAGACACGACCTGACGCTGTACGAGGCGGCGTTCCTGTCCGGCGGCCCCCGCCGGGTCGCCGATCTGACGCTGGTGTCGATGGCCCGCCAGCACCGGCTGCTCCTCGCACACACGGGCTGGGCGACGGTCGTCGACCCGCGCGGGCGGGACGAGATGGAGCGCTCGGTGATCGGGGCCATCGGACCGGAGGGGCAGTCGCCGATCGCTCCGGTGCGGGACGCCGCCGCTGCCGCCGACGCGGTCGGCAGCCTCGCCGACCGGCTGGTCAGCGCGGGTCTCGCCGTGCCCCTCGGCTCCCGTACGTCCGTCGGGGCCGCGGTCCGCCAGGTACGGCTCGCCGCGGTGGCCGTCCTCGCGCTGGGCGCCGCCGCGCTGCTGACGCCCGCCCCGTCGGAGCTGCCGCCCAATCTGGTGGCCCTCTGGTTCGCGCTCCCCCTCACCCTCACCCTGAGCTGCCTGGCGATCGCGCGGATCGAAGTGCACCCGTACTCGCACTGGGCCTCCCCGGCCGGGCAGCGCCTGCTGGGCGCCCTGGCCCTGCACGCCGGCTCCGCTGACGACCGTACGTACCTCACCTCCGTCGCCGTCCGCGGGGTGCGCGCGATCGGCGAACCGGACCTGCGCGCGGCCTTCGGGCGCCGTGATCCGTACTGGCGTCACTGACACGTCAGGGGGCGCATAGGGCGCAATGGCGCCGACACCGGCGGGCGGTGCTTGCCTTCGCCAACGGCCGACCGAAACATCCCTTCTGTCGCTGCCGTGCACCGAAGGGATACCTGATGAGAGCCCCCGCCCTCTACTCGGCCGCCGGGTCCTTGCTCCTGACAGCCCTCGCCGGTGTCACCGCCCCGTCGGCCGGCGGCGCCGAGGGCGCCGCGGGCATGCCCGAGCTGCACGGCACCGCGGTCGCCGCCGCGCGCGCCGAAGCGGCCGGGATCGACTTCGGCAAGTGCGCCCTGGGACAGGACATGCCGGGCCGCATGCAGTGCGGCACGGTGACCGTCCCCCTCGACTACGCGCAGCCGAACGGCAAGCAGATCAAGCTCACCGTCAGCCGCGTGCGGGCGACCCACAAGGACCCGCACAACAGCAAGCGCGAGGTGCCCCGGCAGGGCGCCCTGGTCTACAACCCGGGCGGGCCGGGCGCCTCGGGCATGCTCTTCCCGCTGGTCGGCCTGCTCCCGGAGTGGAAGGGCATCGCCGGGGCGTACGACCTCGTCGGCTACGCCCCGCGCGGGGTCGGCCGGTCCGCGCCGCTGTCCTGCCAGGACCCCAAGCAGTTCTTCAAGGCGCCCTCGCAGTCGCCGACGTACCCCTCTGAGGCGTACAAGAAGGAGCGCATCGCGCAGGCCAAGGCGTATGCGCGCGGCTGTGCCGAGCGGTCGGGCAGCGCCCTGAAGCACTACCACTCCCTCAACAACGCCCGTGACCTGGACGTCCTGCGGGCCGCGCTGGGCGAGGAGAAGCTGACGTTCATGGGCGCCTCGTACGGGACCTACTTCGGGGCGCTGTACGCGACGCTGTTCCCCACGCATGTGCGGCGGATGGTGCTCGACGGGCCGGTGAACCCGGACCCGAAACAGATCTGGTACGGCAACAACCTCGCCCAGTCGGCCGCGTTCGAGGGCCGCTGGGCGGACCTGCGGAAGTGGATCGCCAAGCACGACGGCGTGTACGGCCTCGGCGACACCCCGCAGCAGGTGCTGCGCAACTACGAGAAGGCGCGGGCGCGGCTGGCCGACAAGCCGGCGGGCGGCACGGTGGGGCCGGGCCAGTTGCAGGACGTGTTTCTCACGGCCGGGTACTACGACGACTACTGGCCGGGTCGCGCGCAGGCCCTGTCGGCGTATCTGAAGGGCGATCCGCAGCCGCTGATCGACATCGCCGGGCCGCAGACCGAGGCGGCGGCCGAGGAGGAGAACTCGGGCGCCGTCTACACGGCCGTCGAGTGCAACGACGGGCCCTGGCCGACGGACTGGGCGGTGTGGGACCGGGACAACACCCGGCTCGCGCGCGTGGCGCCCTTCGAGACCTGGGACAACGTGTGGCTCAACCTGCCGTGCGCCTACTGGCCGGCGCCCCGGCAGGAGCCCCTCGACGTGCGCACGGCGCTGGGCGAGCTGCCGCCGACGCTGATCCTGGCGGCCGAGCGGGACGCGGCGACGCCGTATGACGGCGCCCGCGAGTTGCAGCGCCGGCTGTCGGGCTCGGTGCTGGTGACCGAGCGGGACTCCGGCACCCACGGCATCGCGGGCGGGCCGAACACCTGCATCAACGGGCACCTGGACGCGTATCTGCTGGAGGGCCGCCTGCCGCTGTGGCGCGCGGCGTGCAAGGCACACCCAGAGCCCAGGCCGGAGACGAAGTCCGCCGAGCCGGCCCGGACGGGCGACCGCGCCGACAAGGCGACAGCCGCCCGGCACAAGGGCTGAGGCCGAGCAGGCCCTGATCAGCCCGGCGGATGGCTGATCAGGCGAGCCCTGCGATCAGCTCACCGATCTCCTTGCGGCGGCCCGTGTAGAACGGCACTTCCTCGCGGACGTGCATCCGGGCCTCCGAGGCGCGGAGGTGACGCATGAGGTCGACGATGCGGTACAGCTCGTCGGCCTCGAAGGCGAGGATCCACTCGTAGTCGCCGAGGGAGAACGAGGCGACCGTGTTGGCGCGCACGTCCGGGTAGCCGCGGGCCATCTTGCCGTGGTCGGCGAGCATGCGGCGGCGGTCCTCGTCGGGCAGCAGGTACCAGTCGTAGGAGCGCACGAAGGGGTAGACGCTGATGTAGTTGCGCGGCGTCTCGTCGGCGAGGAACGCCGGGATGTGCGAGCGGTTGAACTCGGCGGGGCGGTGCAGCGCCATGTTCGACCAGACCGGCTCGAGCGCGCGGCCCAGCTTGGTGCGGCGGAAGAGGTTGTACGCCTCCTGGAGCTGGTCGCTGGTCTCCGCGTGCCACCAGATCATGAGGTCGGCGTCGGCGCGCAGCCCGGACACGTCGTACGTGCCGCGGATCGTCACGTCCTTGGCGGCGAGCTGGTCGAACAGCTCCTGGACCTCGTCGGCGTAGCCCGCGCGGTCCTCGGGGAGGACGTCCTTCAGCTTGAAGACGGACCACAGCGTGTAGCGGATGACCTCGTTGAGGTCCTTGGCCAGCTTGCCCTTGTTCGGGATCCTGGCGGACTCGGTGGTGGGGGCGTCGTCACTCATGTCCCTCATTCTCCCGCTCCGCCGTGCGGACTCTGCACCGGGTGGGCGGTGAGGTCCTGCACAGCGCGCAGGTCACCGTGGATCTGGTCCACCGCCGCATACGCGCTCGCGATGCACGCCGGGATGCCGACGCCGTCGTACTGCGCGCCGCACACCGCGAGGCCCGGCAGCTTGGCCACGTGCTCGCGGATGCGGGCCACGCGCGCGTGGTGGCCGACTGGGTACTGGGGCAGGCCGTCGTCCCACCGGGTGACCCGGGTCTCGACGGGGGTCGCGTCGAGGCCGGTCGCCGCCTTGAGGTCGTGCCGGGATACGTCCACCAGCTCGTCGTCCGCGCGCTGAAGGATCTCGGTCTCTCCGTACCGCCCGACGGAGGTGCGCAGCACGACGAGGTCCGGGTTCCGGTCGGCGATCCAGCCCCACTTCTGCGAGGCGAAGGTGGACGCCTTGATGGTGCGCCCGTCGACCGGCGGCACGAGGAACCCGCTGCCTTCGGGGAGTGCGGTCTCGGCGCGGCGGTAGGCGAGGGTGACCAGCGCCATGGAGGCGTACTCGACGGCGGAGAGCTCGGCCGCGGCGGCGGGGGCCTCGGCGCGCAGAAGGCCGGCGGCGGCCGGGGCCGGTACGGCGACGACCACCGCGTCGGCGTGCAGGACGCGGTCGCCGGTGGCGACCCGCCACCTCCCGGAGGACTCCCGGCGCAGCTCCGTGACGGCCGCCCCGGTGACGATCTCGCCGCCCCGCTCCCGCACCGACTCCGCCACCGCGAGCGGCAGGCTGCCCACTCCGCCCTCGATGCCCATGAAGACGGGCCCGGTCTGCTGGGCGGCGGCCGCCTTCGCCTGGATCTCGCGGACCCCCTCGGTGAGCGACTGGTGCGTCCGGGCCGCCTGGAAGAGCTGGGGGACCGCCGAGCGCATCGAGATGCGGTAGGCGTCGCCCGCGTAGACGCCGCCCAGCAGGGGTTCCACCAGGCGGTCGACGACCTCACGGCCCAGCCGCTCCGCCACATACGCCCCGACGGCCACGTCCTCCCCCACCTCGGTCCGCGGCAGGTCGGCGTCGCGCTCGATACGGCGCAGGCCCTCCTCGGAGAGGACGCCGGTCAGGGCGGAGGCGGTGCCGGGGACGCCCATGACGTGACCCTTGGGCATCGGGCGCAGGGCGCCGCGGGTCCAGATCGCGGCGGACGCGGTGGCGGGCGGCTGAAGGCGGTCGGCGAGCCCCACCTCACGGGCGAGGGCCACCGCCTCGGGGCGGCGCGCGAGCATCGACTCGGCGCCGAAGTCGACCCGCGCGCCCGCGATATCGCCGGGCAGCAGCTTGCCGCCGACCCGGTCCGACGCCTCCAGGACGGTCACGCGCACCCCACGCCGCACCAGCCGGTGGGCGGCGGCCAGCCCGGCGACGCCGCCCCCGATGACGACGACCTGCCCCGCACCCGTACGAGTCTCCGTTTCGCGCATGTCCCCAGCCTCTCAGAACCCACTGACAGCCCGTCCCCGCCCCGGGGTGTCCGGCACGAGTCCCGACCGTGACCTCTTCGGGACCGTTCGCGGCCAACGTCCGGGCCCTCCCCGGCGTCGAAGTGATGTCAGTCGTCACCGACCCTCGGGGGGTAGCCGCACATGCGCACACGACGTTCCGTACGACCGATTCAGGCGCTGGCCGGGATCCTGCTGGCCGCCGCCCTCGCGCTCACCGGCTGCACCGGCGCGAACGACAGCTCCGACAGTGGCAGCGGGGGCGACGCGGCCGCCGCGGCACCGGAGGGGCGCCAGGAGGGCGCCGCGGGCAGCGAAAGCGACGCGAGCGGCGCCAAGGCCGACGCCCCGCCCAAACTGTCCGCGAGCCACATCATCCGCACGGCCTCGCTGACCGTGCAGGTCAAGGACGTCCCGAAGGCCCTGGACGAGGCCCGTACGACCGCCGAGAACGCGGGTGGCTACGTCGGCAACGAGACGACCAACCGCGACGAGAAGGGCAACGAGCGCACCCGCGTGATCCTGCGCGTGCCCGTCGACCGGTACGAGGAGGTCCTCACCGACCTGGAGGGCGCGGGCAAGCTCCTCGACCGCACGGCGAAGGCGCAGGACGTCACCGAGCAGGTCGTCGACGTGGAGAGCCGCATCAAGACGCAGCGCGCCAGCGTCGCCCGGATCCGCGAGCTGATGGACCAGGCGACCAGGCTCAGTGATGTGGTCACCCTGGAGGGCGAGTTGAGCACCCGCCAGGCCGACCTGGAGTCCCTGCTCGCCCAGCAGACGTCCCTGAAAGACCGTACGACCCTGGCCACCATCACGCTTTCCCTCTCGGAGACGCCCGTGAAGAAGGCCGTCGAGGACGACGACCCCGGGTTCGTGGACGCGCTCACGGGCGGCTGGGACGCGTTCGTGACGGTGCTGCGCTGGATCGGCATGGCGATCGCCGCGGTGCTGCCGTTCGCCGCGGTGGCGGCGCTGCTCGTCCTGCTCTGGCTGCGCCTGATCCGCCCCCGGCTGCCGCGCCGCCCGGCCCCCGCGCCCGCGATGAGCGCGCTGGGCCCGATCCCGACGGCGCACCCGGCACCGGAGCGCCCCCGCGGAGAAGACGAGGACTGAGGGTACGGGCTTGAAATGCCCGGCCCCCGTAGCGTGTTCGCATGAGCATGAGCGCTGCACGGAGTGCACGGGAACGACTGGTCGTGATCGGCGGCGACGCCGCGGGAATGTCCGCGGCGTCGCAGGCCCGCCGCCTCAAAGGCCCGGACGAGCTGGAGATCGTGGCCTTCGAACGCGGCCACTTCACGTCGTACTCGGCGTGCGGCATCCCCTACTGGATCGGCGGCGACGTCCCCGACCGGGACCAGTTGATCGCCCGCACCCCCGAGGAGCACCGCGCCCGCGGCATCGACCTGCGCCTGCGCACCGAGGTCACGGAGATCGACGTCGACCGACAGCGGGTACGCGCGCGTGACGTCGATTCCGGCGCCGAGTCCTGGACGTCGTACGACAAACTCGTGATCGCCACCGGCGCCCGCCCGATCCGCCCCGACATGCCGGGCGTCGACGCCCCCGGCGTCCACGGAGTCCAGACCCTCGACGACGGCCAGGCCCTGATCGACACCCTGGCACGCACGCGTGGCCGGCGCGCCGTGGTCGTCGGCGCGGGCTACATCGGCGTCGAGATGGCCGAGGCCCTCATCAACCGCGGCTACGAGGTGACGGTCGTCAACCGTGGCAGCGAACCCATGTCCACCCTCGACCCGGACATGGGCCGTCTGGTGCACGAGGCCATGGAGGGCCTCGGCATCACCATGGTCAACGACGCGGAGGTCACCAAGATCCTCACCGGCGAGGACGGCCGCGTACGCGCGGTGGCCACGGAGGCGGCCGAATACCCGGCGGACGTGGTCGTCCTGGGCATCGGCGTCCGCCCGGAGACCACCCTCGCCGCCCAGGCAGGCCTCCCCCTCGGCGCGTACGGAGGCCTGCTGACCGACCTCTCGATGCGCGTACGCGGCCACGCCGACATCTGGTCCGGCGGCGACTGCGTCGAAGTCCTCGACCTGGTCTCCGGCCGGCAACGCCACATCGCCCTGGGCACCCACGCCAACAAACACGGCCAGATCATCGGCACCAACATCGGCGGCGGCTACGCCACGTTCCCCGGCGTCGTGGGCACGGCCGTCAGCAAGGTCTGCGACCTGGAAATCGCCCGAACCGGCCTCCGCGAAAAGGACGCCCGTCGAGCAGGCCTCCAGTTCACCTCAGCAACCATCGAATCCACCAGCCGCGCCGGCTACTACCCCGACTCCAACCCCATGACAGTGAAAATGCTCGCCGAACGCCGCACCGGCCGCCTCCTGGGCGTCCAGATCGTAGGCAGAGAGGGCGCGGGCAAGAGGGTCGACATCGCTGCGGTAGCCCTCACAGCACGCATGACGGTAGAGCAAATGACAGCCCTGGACCTCGGCTACGCCCCACCCTTCTCCCCAGTCTGGGACCCGGTACTGGTGGCAGCCAGAAAGGCATCAAAGGCAGTAGAACAGCAGGCCTGAAGGGGCGCGGGGAACTGCGCGACAAGCCACAACGAACCTGCAGCCCGCATCCAACCCACACCCCTACGGCGCACCCCGAAAGTCAGCCAGTCCCGTTGATCCGGTCAATAGCCTGACGCGCCTGCTCCGCCGGAGGCCTCGCCGGCAAGGAAGAAACGGACCCCGTGGCAACCGCGGCCGGCTGCTCCCCGGAGGGCCTCGCATGCGCGGCATTCCGCGCGGACCGCAACCGATGGCTGACGGCCTCATCCAACGTCACCGGCCGCTGCATCTGCGCCGCCAGCCGCCCCGCCTCCTGGCCGAGCCGGGCAATGTCCTCCCAGGGCAGATGCAGCACCAGGGAAACTTCGGCCTCACCGTCGGGCAAGGCATGAATGGGAGGAGTCACTCGGTCGTTCATCGCCTGTTCCTCACGTCATCCCCGCGAAGCGCCATTCCGCGGGCGGTTGAAGAGACATACGCACACTCCCCCGGCGACGTTCACCGATTCACCGCCCTCATCGGGGGCACTACTTCCTTGTGGTCATCCCCGTCCATGACGTGAATCCGACGCGCCGCACTCCTTGGGTGACGTACGCGCTGATCGCCACGAACGTGGTCGTCTTCCTGTCCATGCCGGGCATAGCCGGCTCCGTGGCGGGAGACAGCAGCCTGGCCCAGCTCTGCAACCTCCAGGCTTTCCTGGACCACTACGCGGCGGTGCCAAGGGAGTTGATCCACCATCAGATGCCCCAGTTGGTGCCCACCGGTGACGTCGCCGTCGGCCGGCAGGGACCCGGCTGCGTGGTCGGCCCGCCGTCCTACGACAAGTCGGCGGAACTGAGCGTGCTCACGGCGATGTTCCTGCACGGCGGCTGGCTGCACCTGCTCGGCAACATGCTCTTCCTGCTGATCTTCGGCAACAACATCGAGGACCGCATGGGCCATGTGCGGTTCACGCTCTTCTACGGCGTCTGCGGCTACGCGGCGTCGTACGGCTTCGCACTCCTCAACGCCGACTCCGGCGAACCGCTGATCGGCGCGTCCGGGGCGATCGCCGGGGTGCTGGGCGCCTATCTGGTGCTGTATCCGAAGGCCCGCGTCTGGGTCCTCGTGCCCTTCCTGATCTTCCTGCCGCTCAGGCTGCCCGCCTGGCTGGTGCTGGGCTTCTGGTTCGTGCTCCAGGCCGTCTACTCGTCCGGCGAGGGCATCTCCGACGCGGGCACGGTGGCGTACGCGGCGCACATCGTCGGCTTCCTCGCCGGCATGCTGCTCGCCTGGCCGCTCAAGCAGGGCACCCCACCGCCACCGGAGCCGCGCGGCCTGCTGTTCGGCAGGCGGGCACGGCCCCGGCACACGTGGTGAGTCAGCGCGCGGTGTGCGTGTGGACGTACTCCACGAGGCGGGTCAGGGCGTCCGGGTCGGTGTTCGGCATGACGCCGTGGCCGAGGTTGAAGACATGCCCCTCCAGGCCGGCCGCCGCGTCGAGGACCTCGCGGGTCTTGGTCTCGACGGCTTCCGTGGAGGCGAACAGGACGGTCGGGTCGAGGTTGCCCTGGAGCGCCTTGCCGGGGCCGACACGGCGGACGGCCTCGTCCAGCGGGACGCGCCAGTCGACGCCCACGACGTCCGCGCCGGCCTCGCCCATGAGCTTCAGCAGCTCGCCGGTGCCGACACCGAAGTGGATGCGTGGGACGCCGTACCCGGCGACCGCCTCGAACACCTTCGCCGAGGCGGGCATGACCGAGCGCCGGTAGTCGGCGGGGGCGAGCGCGCCGACCCAGGAGTCGAACAGCTGGACCGCCGAGGCGCCCGCCTCGATCTGGACCTCCAGGAAGGCGGCCGTGATGTCCGCGAGTCGGTCGAGCAGGTCGGCCCACAGCTCGGGGTCGCCGTACATCATCGCCTTGGCGTTCTCGTACGTCCGGGACGGGCCGCCCTCGACGAGGTAGCTCGCGAGGGTGAACGGCGCGCCCGCGAAACCGATGAGCGGGGTCTGGCCGAGCTCGCGGGTGAGCAGGCCGATGGCCTCGGTGACGTAGCTGACGTCCTCGGGGGTGAGGTCGCGCAGTCGGGCCAGGTCGGCGCGGGTGCGGATCGGCTGCTCGACGACCGGGCCGACGCCGGGCTTGATGTCGAGGTCGAGGCCGATCGCCTTGAGCGGGACGACGATGTCGCTGAAGTAGATCGCCGCGTCCACGTTGTGCCGGCGCACCGGCTGGAGGGTGATCTCGGTGACCAGCTCGGGCCGCATGCAGGACTCGAGCATCGGGATGCCCTCGCGCACCTTGCGGTACTCCGGCAGCGAGCGCCCGGCCTGCCGCATGAACCACACCGGCGTATGCGGCACGCTCTCCCGCCTGCACGCCTTCATGAAGGCGGAGTCATACGTCACCGTCGGCTGCTTGCCCGCAGGGCTGTCATTGACGCTCACGACGAAGAGTCTCGCACGCCCGCCTGACAACCCAGTCCGAGGGCAGCCAACCCAGGGGCGCGGGGAACTGCGCGACCAGCCCCAGACCGCCCGCACCCGCCCCACAACAGCAACCACCCCTCCCCGTAGGCGACCAAACCACCCCAGGCAAGGGTGTCTACCCTGCACCCAGCCCCCGTTCCGCTTAATCTGCACCGCATGGCTGCGGCTCAGGGACAACTGTCGGACGGCACTGACGGAATGGACGACGCGAAGGAGGACGCTGGGCATGACAACACCGCTCCGCCCCCCTTCCGCGCCGCCGTCGACGCGCTGCGCACCGCCCGGCTGCGGCCGCAGGTCGAGGTCGAGCCGACGCGCGCGCCCCAGCGCCTGGCCCCCTTCGCCCACGCACTGGAAGCCACGGTCGTCGACGGCGACCAGGATCTGGCCGACGGCCGCCTGGTGCTGCTGCACGACCCGGCCGGACACGACGCCTGGCGGGGCACGTTCCGGCTGGTGACGCTGGTGCGCGCGGAACTGGAACAGGAGATGGCCGCCGACCCGCTGCTGCCCGAGGTGTGCTGGTCGTGGCTGACCGGTGCGCTGCAGGCGCGCGGACTGACGTACGGCGAGCCGAGCGGCACCGTCACGCGCGCGAGCTCGCACTACTTCGGCGGCCTTGCCGAGCGCCCGTCGGCCTCGCAGATCGAGATCCGCGCCTCCTGGACGCCGCGTGAGGGCCTGGGCGGCGTCCCGGACGCGGCGGCTCACCTGGCGTCCTGGTGCGATCTGCTCGCCCAGGTCGCGGGCCTGCCGCCGGCCGGTCCGGGCGACGCTTCCGTGGTGACGCTGCCGCAGCGACGGGGACCGCAGTCACGCTGACGGCCACCCCAACGGCCGATGCCGCTTCCTCACTTTGTCGATACGGCCACTTTCAGTCATGAACGAGCCCTCGAACGAACCGATTCGCTCATCGAGCGATCGACAGCCTGTCCGAATTGCCCTGATTGTTACTCACTAGATCGTGATCTTTCTCTAAAGAAACAGAGGTTTGGTGCCGAAGACGACTGTGACCTAGAAGTCGTCCCCGCACCCCAGGAGGCCTGGTGTCCGTTCTCCTCGAGCAGCCCGCAAGCCTGGTCGCCTACCGCCCGAACAAGCCGACCGCCATGGTGGTCGTGGCCGATCCCCGCGTCCGCTCCACCGTCACCCGCCACTTGTGGGCGCTCGGTGTGCGCGACGTCATCGAGGCCTCGTCCATCGCGGAGGCTCGTCCCCGCATCGGCAACCCCCGCGACATCTGTGTCGCCGACGTCCACCTGCCCGACGGCTCCGGCCTCACCCTCCTGTCGGAGACCCGCGCCGCGGGCTGGCCCAACGGCCTCGCCCTCTCCGCCGCCGACGACATCGGCGCCGTACGCAATGCCCTCGCCGGTGGCGTCAAGGGCTACGTCGTCACCGGCACCCGTACGACCGTCGGGCTCCCCACCCGACCGGGCGCCGCCCCCATCGGCGCCGCCGCCGCCCGTATGCACCGCCGCCCCCCGGGTGCCCCGAGCCACCCGGGCGGCTACCGAGAGCTGTCCGGCCGTGAGGTCGAGGTGCTGCGACTGGTGGCGGAGGGCCAGTCGAACAAGGCGATCGGCGTCTCGATGGGCCTGTCCGCCCTGACCGTCAAGAGCCACCTCGCCCGTATCGCCCGCAAGCTCGGCACGGGCGACCGCGCCGGCATGGTCGCGGTGGCCCTGCGCACCGGAATCATCCACTGAGCCCGAACCGAGCCGCCGTATTCACCTCCGTGAACCCATGAACGGGATCGGCCGCTGGTCCCGCCTCACCAACCCCATGCGTCGTGAACCGGATCTTTCACCGACCTGACTGGTTTACGACCCTCAAGCGCCCGTCGACGGAACGTTCCGTCGACGGGCGCTGTCCATACACAGATACCCTTGACATGTGACCGACGCCCAAGAGACCGCAGCAGACAGCTCACTGCGAACCACCGGAGGCGCCCCTCCGGACGACGGCGGATCTTCTGTTACGGGGGCGCCGAACCCTGAACCGATCCCTTTGCTCGAACCGCGTGACGGTATTCCGCCGGTCGTCGCCGACGACGCCGCGCTCGCCGAGGTGATCGCCGCCTTCGCGGCCGGCTCCGGCCCCGTCGCCGTCGACGCCGAGCGCGCCTCCGGCTACCGCTACGGACAGCGTGCCTATCTCGTCCAGTTGCGCCGCGAGGGCGCGGGCACCGCGCTGATCGATCCGGTGGACTGCCCCGACCTCTCCGGCCTCGGCGAGGCGCTGTCCGGCGTGGAGTGGGTGCTGCACGCCGCCACACAGGATCTGCCCTGCCTCAGGGAAATAGGCATGGTGCCGACGCGGCTGTTCGACACCGAACTGGCCGGGCGGCTGGCCGGGTTCCCGCGGGTCGGGCTCGGCGCGATGGTCGAGGGCGTTCTCGGCTTCGTCCTGGAGAAGGGGCACTCGGCCGTCGACTGGTCCACCCGCCCGCTGCCCGAGCCGTGGCTGCGGTACGCCGCGCTGGATGTGGAACTCCTCGTCGACCTGCGGGACGCGCTGGAGAAGGAGCTGGACCGGCAGGGCAAGCTGGAGTGGGCCCACCAGGAGTTCGCGGCGATCGCGGCGGCGCCGCCCGCCGAGCCGCGCAAGGATCCCTGGCGTCGTACGTCCGGGATGCACAAGGTGCGGCGGCGTCGGCAGCTGGGCGTCGTGCGCGAGCTGTGGCAGACGCGGGACCGGATCGCGCAGCGCCGGGATGTGTCACCCGGCAAGGTGCTGAGTGACGCGGCCATCGTGGAGGCCGCGCTCGCTCTTCCGGCCAATGTGCACGCGCTGGCCGCTCTGAACGGGTTCGGGCACCGGATGGGGCGGCGACAGCTGGAGCAGTGGCAGGCGGCGGTGGATCGCGCGAAGGCGCTGACCGACGCGCAGTTGCCGCAGCCGGGGCAGCCCGTCACCGGGCCTCCGCCGCCGCGGGCCTGGGCCGACAAGGATCCGGCCGCGGCCGCTCGGTTGTCCGCGGCCCGGGCCGGGGTTTCGGCGTTGGCCGAGGAACTGAACATGCCGCAGGAGAACTTGATCACGCCGGACACGGTGCGGAGGGTTTGCTGGGAGCCGCCGGTTCCGGCTGACGCCGGGGCGGTGGGGGCGGCTCTGGCCGGGTTCGGGGCTCGGGCCTGGCAGGTTGAGCTGGTGACTCCGGTGCTTGTGGAGGCTTTGTCCGCGAAGGCGCCGTAGGCGGCTGTGTTGTGGGCGGCTGCGGGTTGTCTGTGGCTGGTCGCGCCCACGCGGCGGAGCCGCAAATCGATACAGCCCCGCGCCCCTGTGGGGCGCTTCAGCACTGCCGACTTCAATGTGACCTTCGCCGCTCCCCCTGCCAGGGGTGTGCAGCTACGTTACCCACAAGTAGCATGGGCCTGAGCGCGCGCTCAGCGCTTGCGCGACGCAGCAGTGCAGATCCCGCACCTCTGGAGGAGAGCCATCGTGCCTCGTACCGTCAGGGACGTCGTCTTCGTCGACGGCGTCCGCACCCCGTTCGGCAAGGCGGGCCCGAAGGGCATCTACCACGAGACCCGTGCCGACGACCTTGTCGTGAAGGCGATCCGGGAGCTGCTGCGCCGCAACCCCGGTCTCGACCCGAAGAAGATCGACGAGGTCGCCATCGCCGCGACCACGCAGATCGGCGACCAGGGCCTGACCCTCGGCCGTACGGCGGGCATTCTCGCCGGTCTGCCGCAGTCGGTGCCCGGCTACTCGATCGACCGCATGTGCGCCGGTGCGCTGACCGCGGTCACCACCACCGCGGGCTCCATCGCCTTCGGTGCGTACGACGCCGTCATCGCCGGTGGTGTCGAGCACATGGGCCGCCACCCGATGGGCGAGGGCGTGGACCCGAACCCGCGGTTCGTCAGCGAGAAGCTGGTCGACGAGTCCGCCCTGTTCATGGGCATGACCGCCGAGAACCTGCACGACCGCTACCCGACCATCACCAAGCAGCGCGCCGACGAATACGCCGTGCGCTCGCAGGAGAAGGCCGCGAAGGCGTACGCCAACGGCAAGATCCAGCAGGACCTGGTGCCGATCTCGGTGCGCCGGACCACCCCGGAGGCCGGTGAGACGGGCTGGGGCCTGGTCACCGCCGACGAGCCGATGCGCCCGGGTACGACGCTGGAGAACCTGGCCGGCCTGAAGACCCCGTTCCGTGTCCACGGCCGGGTCACCGCCGGTAACGCGGCCGGTCTGAACGACGGCGCCACCGCGTCGATCATCGCGAGCGAGGACTTCGCCCGCGAGCACAACCTGCCGGTCAAGATGCGCCTTGTCTCGTACGCGTTCGCGGGCGTCGAGCCGGAGGTCATGGGCTACGGCCCGATCCCGGCGACCGAGAAGGCGCTGGCCCAGGCCGGTCTGTCGATCGAGGACATCAACCTCTTCGAGATCAACGAGGCCTTCGCCGTCCAGGTCCTGGCCTTCCTCGAGCACTACGGCATCGCCGACGACGACGCGCGCGTCAACCAGTACGGCGGCGCCATCGCCTACGGTCACCCGCTCGCCTCCTCCGGCGTCCGCCTGATGACGCAGCTGGCCCGCCAGTTCGAGGAGCAGCCGGAGGTCCGTTACGGCCTCACCACCATGTGCGTCGGCTTCGGCATGGGCGCCACGGTGATCTGGGAGAACCCGCACCACAAGGACGCCGGAGGCAACAAGTGAGCACCGCTGAACTCCTGAAGGGCGCGGCCGAGCTCTTCCCGGACGAGGTCGTCACCCAGGCGCACGTACGCCACCTCGACCTGCCGTACGGCGCCGGGCGCTTCGCGCTGATCACGCTCGACAACGGTTTCGACCACACCAAGCCGACCACCTTCGGCCCGGCCTCGCTGGCGAACCTCAACACCGCCATCGACCAGGTCGAGCAGGAGGCCGCGGCCGGCGAGATCGTCGGTGTCGGTGTCACCGGCAAGCCGTTCATCTTCGCGGTCGGCGCCGACCTCAAGGGCGTCGAGCTGCTGAAGAAGCACGACGACGCGCTGGCCATCGGCAAGGGCGGCCACGAGGTCTTCAAGCGTCTCGCGGGCCTCGCGGTGCCGACCTTCGCGTACTACAACGGCGCGGCCATGGGCGGTGGCGTCGAGGTCGGTCTGCACTGCGAGTACCGGACCGTCTCCAAGGCGCTGCCCGCCTTCTCGCTCCCCGAGGTCTTCCTCGGCCTGGTCCCCGGCTGGGGCGGCTGCACGCTGCTGCCGAACCTGATCGGCGCCGACAAGGCCGTCTCGGTGATCATCGAGAACAGCCTCAACCAGAACAAGCAGCTCAAGGGCCAGCAGGTCTTCGACCTAGGTATTGCCGACGCCATCTTCGAGGGCGCCGACTTCCTGGAGCAGTCGCTGATCTGGACCGCCCAGGTGCTGAAGGGCGACGTCGAGGTCGAGCGTCCGGTGATCGACCGCGGTGAGGCCTGGGACCAGGCTGTCGCCAAGGGCCGTTTCATCGCGGACGGCAAGGTGCACGGGGCCGCTCCGGCCGCCTACCGCGCCCTCGACATCATCGCCGCCGCCAAGAACGGCGACCTCCAGCAGGGTTACGACGCCGAGGACAAGGCACTCGCCGACCTCATCATGGGTGGCGAACTGCGTGCCGGTATCTACGCGTTCAACCTGGTGCAGAAGCGCGGCAAGCGCCCGGCCGGCGCCCCGGACAAGAACCTGGCGCGTCCGGTCACCAAGGTCGGTGTCGTGGGCGCCGGTCTGATGGCCTCTCAGCTCGCGCTGCTGTTCCTGCGCCGCCTGGAGGTGCCGGTCGTGCTGACCGACATCGACCAGGAGCGCGTCGACAAGGGTGTGGGCTACGTCCACGCCGAGATCGAGAAGCTGCTCGGCAAGGGCCGTATCAACCAGGACAAGGCCAACCGCCTGAAGACGCTGGTCACCGGTGTCCTGGACAAGGCCGAGGGCTTCGCGGACGCGGACTTCATCATCGAGGCGGTCTTCGAGGAGATCGGCGTCAAGCAGCAGGTGTTCGCGGAGGTCGAGGCGGTCGCCCCGGCGCACGCGATCCTCGCCACCAACACCTCGTCCCTCTCGGTGAGCGAGATGGCGTCGAAGCTGAAGAACCCCGAGCGGGTCGTCGGTTTCCACTTCTTCAACCCGGTCGCGGTGCTGCCGCTCCTTGAGATCGTCCGCGGCGAGCAGACCGACGACGCCTCGCTGGCCACGGCGTTCGCCGTCGCCAAGAAGCTGAAGAAGACGGCGGTTCTGGTGAAGGACGCCCCGGCGTTCGTCGTGAACCGCATCCTCACCCGCTTCATGGGCGAGATCCAGAACGTCATCGACGAGGGCACGTCGGTCGAGGTCGCCGAGAAGGCCGTCGAGCCGCTCGGTCTGCCGATGTCCCCGCTGGTGCTCCTTGAGCTGGTCGGTCCCGCGATCGGTCTGCACGTGTCCGAGACCCTCAACCGGGCCTTCCCGGACCGCTTCACGGTCTCTCCGAACCTCACGGCCGTCGTCAAGGCGGGCAAGCGCGGCTTCTACGTCTACGACAGCGGCAAGCCCGAGCTCGACCCCGAGGTCGCCGCGCTGCTCAAGCAGGGCGATGTCGTCCTGACCGAGGAGCAGGTGCGGGCGCGCGTCCTGGACGCGGTGGCGCAGGAGATCGGGCTCATGCTCGACGAGGGTGTCGTCGCCGAGGCCCAGGACATCGACCTCTGCCTGATCACAGGCGCCGGCTGGCCCTTCCACCTGGGCGGCATCACGCCGTACCTGGACCGTGAGGGCGTGTCGGAGCGCGTGAACGGGAAGCGGTTCCTGGAAGCGGGCGCGGCCAGCGTCCCCGTATAAACCGCTGGTGATGTACGTCGGTGCCCCGCACGCCAACCGGTGTGCGGGGCACCGGCGTTGTCGTGGCTAGAGGTCTTCCTGCCAGGCGGCGAGCGCGAGGCCGGGCTCGTCCTTCTGCCGGGCGAGGCGCAGGACGCCGTCCGGGGTCATGCTGGCGGCCACGACGCGTCCCTCGGCGTCCTCCGCCAGGGCGACCTGGGTGCCCGCCGGGAGCTGCGGGCCGGACTCCGTCCACCACAGGCCCGCCGACTCCTGTTCGGTCGGGTAGGCGGCGAAGGCCACCCGGCCGGAGGCCGAGCGCTGCGCGAGCAGGGTGCAGTCGTGGCCGTCCAGGACACAGCGGAGGGTGGCCACCGGGCCGGGGCCCACGGCGGCGATGAGCGCGACCGGGTCGCCGCCCGGCCGCCACGCGTACAGCATGCCCTCGGGGTCCGCGAAGAACAGCGTCGTGTGCTCCTTCGACGTCGGCAGCGCGCTCAGCGTGCCCGGCTCGATGCGCACGGGCAGGGGATCGGCCGCGACCGGACGGGCGCCGGGTTCCGGCTGATGCCAGCTCAGGATCCCGTCGGGGTTGGTGGCGTACACCTCGACGAGGCCCGACTCCCCGGTGACGGCGACGAGTTCCTCGTGCACCCTGGAGCCCCTGAGGTTGTGCCAGCCGTTCCAGCCGCCGCGTTCCTTCTGGTTGATGGTGTGGACGCCCTTGCCGTGATTGCGGACGAAGAGGTACGCCCGTCCCTCGGCGTCGACCGCGACGGCCGGCGTACCGGTCCGCTCGCCCTTCTTGGTGGGGTGGCCGATCGGGTTCCAGTCCAGGGGCGCGAGCAGGGGCCGGAAGTGTGTGGAGTGCACCAGGCCCGACTCGCCCTGCACAGTGGGCCGCCAGGCGACCAGATGGGCGTAGCCGTCGGCGCCCTGGCCGACCGCGAAGCCCGCCTGCACACTCTGCTCGCCGCCCACGCGGCGCGGGGCGTCCCACGGGCCGCCGGGGACGCCTTCCGCCCGGCACAGGACGGCGTCGTCCGACGGCCAGTAGACGCCGAGGCGGCCGTCGCGGCCGCGGATGAACCAGTCGCCGTTCACCGCCTCACTCTATTCGGGGCGAACCGCGTACCGGGGATCGGCCCCCCGCCTGGTCACAGCCGTGCGGGGCCGGCACTTCTCCTGCGCGGCCGGACGGCGTCGTCCGCGTCTTCCGGCGCCGCAACCGGGCAGGCATTCCCCTACGTTGTACAGACGTGGCACTCCCGCACACCCGCGACACAGAAAGTTGACGCAGATGACCGACCAGCTGACCGTGAGCGTCCTGGGCACCGGGATCATGGGGGCCGCGATGGCCCGTAACCTCGCGAAGTCCTCGCTCGCCGTGCGGGCCTGGAACCGCACCCGCGCCAAGGCGGAGCCCCTCGCCGCCGACGGTGCGTACATCGCCGACACGCCCGCCGACGCAGTCCGGGGCGCCGATGTCGTACTGACCATGCTGTACGACGGTCCCGCCGCGCTGGACGTCATGGACGAGGCGGCGCCCGGCCTGCGTCCCGGTGCCGTCTGGATGCAGTCCACCACCGCCGGTCTCGACTCGATCGCCGATCTGGCCGCTTTCGCCCAGGGACACGACCTGGTGTTCTACGACGCGCCCGTGCTGGGCACCCGGCAGCCCGCCGAGGCCGGGCAGCTCACCGTGCTCGCTGCCGGGCCGGAGCGGGGGCGGGAGACCGTGACGCCGGTGTTCGACGCGGTCGGTGCGCGCACCGTGTGGACCGGGGAGGACGGGGCGGCGGGTACCGCGACGCGGCTGAAGCTGGTGGCCAACAGCTGGGTGATCGCCGCGACCAACGCCACCGGTGAGGTGCTGGCGCTGGCCAAGGCGCTTGAGGTGGATCCGCAGGGGTTCTTCGACCTCATCGCGGGTGGGCCGCTCGACATGGGGTATCTGCGGGCGAAGGCCGGGCTCGTGCTCGAGGGGCGGCTGACGCCCCCGCAGTTCGCGGTGGCGACCGCGGCGAAGGATGCGCGGCTGATTGTCGAGGCGGGTGAGCGGCGGGGGGTGCGGCTGGATGTCGCGGCGGCCGGTGCGGAGCGGTTGGAGCGGGCGGTTGTGCAGGGGCATGGGGGCGAGGACATGGTGGCCGCGTATTTCGCCAGCTTTGACGAGAAGTCGGAGGACTGAGCGCCGGGGTGGGGGCTGGGCGGGGGTAGGTCGCGCAGCCCGGCGCTGACGGGGTGCCGCCTGCGCCCACCCGTGCCGCCCCAGGCGGCACGCATGCCCGCAGCTTGGGGCGGGGGGCGCCGCTCCACTCGGCACGAATGCCCGCAGCTTGGCGGAGCCTGCACGCCGCCTGCCGGGTGGGCGCCGTCCCAGGCGGCACGACTGCCCGCAGCTTGGGGCGGGAGGCGCCGCCCTACGGGGCACGCATGCCCGCAGCTTGGCGGGACGCCTGCCCGCAGCTTCAGTGTTGTCCCGCGTGCGACCCTGGCCCCATGGATGACGAACCGTCGCTGCTTCTCATCGTCGATGCCGCCAATGTCGTCGGGTCGGTTCCTGATGGGTGGTGGCGGGATCGGCGGGGGGCCGCGGAGCGGTTGCGGGATGTGCTGGCTGCCGATGGGGTGCCGGGGCATTCCGGGCCCGTGGAGATCGTGCTCGTGGTCGAGGGGGCCGCTCGGGGGGTCGAGTCCGTGCCCGGCGTGCGGGTCGAGGGGGCGAGCGGGAGCGGGGACGACCATATGGTCGAGCTGGTCGCTCGGGCGGGCGGTCGGGACTGTCTCGTCGTCACGGCCGACCGTGAACTGCGGCGCCGGGTGACGGAGTTGGGAGCGGAGGTCACCGGCCCCCGGTCGATCCGCCGCCGGTGATCCCGTACCCGGCGAGCGACAGCCGCATCCCGCACTGGTCCTCGGCCTCCACCGTCACCCGCTGCCCCCAGTGGGCGGTGAGGCGCTGGGCCACGTCGACCAGACGGCGGCGCTCCTGCGGGGTGTAGGCGGGGAAGCGGGTCCAGCCGCGTTCGGCGATCTGGTGGCCGAGTTCGTGGAACAGGGCGGACCTGGTGCGCTGTTCCTCCTCCTCGGTGAGCGGGGTGGGCCCCTCGCCTCCCGTGTATCGCACGTTGTACAGGTCTCGGATCACTGCTGGCTCGCCGTTCCGGTCGGGTACGTGTCCGGCGAGCCTACCGACCCCGCGGTCTCCGCCGGAGCGGGCCTGCGGGGTCGGTTCGGTGGCTCGGTCGGCTACTGGGCGTCTCCGGGCTTCGGCGGCTTCAGCACGTCGCTGACCTTCGTCTCCTCGTGCCGTCCGAGACGGCTGTGGGAGCGGCCGTAGACGAAGTACACGACGAAGCCGACGGCCATCCAGACGGCGAAGCGGACCCAGGTCTCGGCGGGCAGGTTGAGCATCAGCCACAGCGAGGCGCACACGGACAGGATCGGGATGAACGGCACCCACGGGGTGCGGAAGGCCCGGTGCAGGTCGGGGCGGCTGCGCCGCAGGATGATCACGCCGATCGCGACGACCACGAAGGCGAACAGCGTGCCGATGTTCACCAGCTCCGCGAGTTCGCTGAGGGGGGTGAAGCCGGCGAGGATCGCGATGAGCACGCCGAGCAGGATGGTCGGCCGGTGCGGGGTCTTGAACTTTGGATGGACGTGGGAGAAGAAGCGCGGCAGCAGTCCGTCACGGCTCATCGCGAAGAAGACCCGGGTCTGGCCGAGCAGCAGGATCATGCAGACCGTCGTCAGGCCGACCGCGGCGCCGAAGCTGATGAAGCCCGCGAACCAGGGATGCCCGGTGGCCTTGAAGGCGTCGGCGAGCGGGGCGGTGATGGACAGGTCGGTGTAGTGCTGCATGCCGGTCACGACGATCGACACGGCGACATACAGGGCCGTGCAGATGACGAGCGAGCCGAGGATGCCGCGGGGCATGTCGCGCTGTGGGTTCTTGGTCTCCTCGGCGGCCGTGGCGACGACGTCGAAGCCGATGAAGGCGAAGAAGACGACGGAGGCGGCGGTGAAGATGCCCATCACGCCGAAGTTGGAGGGCGCCCAGCCGAACATCAGCTGGATGAGCGGGGCTTGCAGGTTCTCTCCCGCCTCCACGGCCTGCGCCTTCGGGATGAACGGGTCGTAGTTGTCGCCGTCGATGAAGAAGGCGCCCGCGATGATCACGGTCAGCACGACGGTCACCTTGATGGCGACGACGAGCGAGGTGACCCGCGCGGAGAGCTTGGTGCCGACCACGAGGATGGCGGTGAGCAGCAGGACGAGCGCGGCGGCGAGGATGTCGAAGCCGAAACCGTCGGCGCCGTCTCTGGTGCCGAGCGCCTCGGGCAGCTGCCAGCCCGCGTTGTCCATCAGCGAGGCGACATAGCCGGACCAGCCGACGGCCACCACCGCCGTGCCGAGCGCGAACTCCAGGACCAGGTCCCAGCCGATGATCCAGGCGGGCAGTTCACCGAGGGAGGCGTACGAGAACGTGTACGCCGAGCCCGCCACCGGGACCGTGGAGGCGAACTCGGCGTAGCAGAGCGCGGCGAGCGCGCAGACGACGCCGGCCGCGACGAAGGCCAGCGCGACGGCGGGACCGGCGTTGTTCTTGGCGACCGTGCCGGTGAGAACGAAGATGCCGGTGCCGATGATGACGCCGACGCCGAACACCGTCAGATCGAGCGCGGACAAGGATTTCTTGAGCGCGTGCTCGGGTTCCTCGGTATCGAGGATGGACTGCTCGACCTTCTTCGTCCTGAAGAGGGTGCTGCTCACGGGCGTACCTCCCACGCTGTGTCGTCCTCGACATGATCGAGAGGGGGCGTGGTGCGTATGCCCCGGCGCGGTTCGTTTCACACGGATGGGCCGGTTTCACCACCCTTCGCGGTGGTGAAACCGGCCCATCCGGACGCGGGGTGAGGTGCTAGTCGCGCGCGGGCTCGACGGTGGCCTCCGGGCGGTCGAAACGGCCGTCCAGCTTGGAGACCAGTCCGGTGACCTGGCGGGCGATGTCGGGTGCGGTCAGCCCGATCTCGGCCATGACCTCCTTGCGGGAGGCGTGGTCGAGGAAGCGCGGCGGGATGCCGAAGTCACGCAGCGGGACGTCGACGCCGGCGTCGCGCAGGGCCTGGGCGATCGTCGAACCGACACCGCCGACGCGGGAGTTGTCCTCGACGGTGACGACCACACGGTGCCGCTCCGCGAGGGGGGCCATGGCTTCGTCGACCGGCTTGACCCAGCGCGGGTCGACGACGGTCGTGGAGATGCCCTGCTTGTCGAGCAGGGAGGCGATCTCCAGGCACATCGGCGCCAGGGCGCCCACCGAGACGAGGAGCACGTCCGGCGTCTCCGTCCCCGGCTCGCGCAGTACGTCCATGCCGCCGACGCGACCCACGGCGGGTACGGCGGGGCCTACGGCGCCCTTCGAGAAGCGGACCACGGTCGGCGCGTCGGTCACGTCGACGGCCTCGCGCAGCTGGGCGCGGACCTGGTCGGCGTCGCGCGGGGCGGCCAGCCGCAGCCCGGGGACGACCTGGAGGATCGACATGTCCCACATGCCGTTGTGGGAGGCGCCGTCGGTGCCGGTGACACCGGCCCGGTCCAGTACGAACGTCACACCGCACTTGTGGAGGGCGACATCCATCAGGACCTGGTCGAAGGCCCGGTTGAGGAATGTGGCGTACACCGCGAACACCGGATGCAGACCGCCCGTGGCCAGGCCCGCCGCGGAGACGGCGCCGTGCTGCTCGGCGATCCCGACGTCGTAGACCCGCTCCGGGAAGGTCTTGGCGAACTTGTCGAGGCCGACCGGCTGGAGCATGGCCGCGGTGATGGCGACGATGTCCTCGCGCTCCTTGCCGAGCTTGACCATCTCCTCGCCGAAGACGGAGGTCCAGTCGGCGCCGGAGGAGGCGATCGGCAGACCGGTGTCGGGGTGGATCTTGCCGACGGCGTGGAAGCGGTCGGCCTCGTCCTGGAGGGCGGGCTGGTAGCCGCGGCCCTTCTCGGTGAGGCAGTGCACGATGACCGGGCCGCCGAAGCGCTTGGCACGGGCCAGCGCCGACTCCAGGGCCTCGATGTCGTGGCCGTCGATCGGGCCGACGTACTTCAGGCCGAGGTCCTCGAACATGCCCTGGGGCGCGATGAAGTCCTTCAGGCCCTTCTTGGCGCCGTGGAGAGTCTCGTAGAGCGGCCTGCCGACGACGGGCGTGCGGTCGAGGATTTCCTTCGTCCGGGTGAGGAAGCGCTCGTACCCGTCGGTCGTCCGCAGCGTGGCCAGGTGGTTGGCGAGACCGCCGATGGTGGGCGCGTACGACCGCTCGTTGTCGTTGACCACGATGACGAGCGGGCGGTCCTTGGCCTCGGCGATGTTGTTGAGGGCTTCCCAGGCCATGCCGCCGGTCAGGGCGCCGTCACCGATCACGGCGACCACGTGGTCGTCGCGTTTGCGGATCTCGTTCGCCTTCGCGAGGCCGTCGGCCCAGCCGAGGACCGTGGAGGCGTGCGAGTTCTCGATGACGTCGTGCTCGGACTCGGCCTGCGAGGGGTAGCCCGACAGACCGCCCTTCATCTTCAGCCTGCTGAAGTCCTGGCGGCCGGTGAGCAGCTTGTGCACATAGGACTGGTGGCCGGTGTCCCAGAGCACCTTGTCCTTGGGCGAGTCGAAGACCCGGTGCAGCGCGATGGTGAGCTCGACCACACCGAGGTTCGGGCCGAGGTGGCCGCCGGTCTTGGAGACGGCGTCGACGAGGAAGTTCCGGATCTCCTCGGCCAGCTGGTCCAGCTGCTCCAGGCTGAGCCGGTCCAGATCACGCGGTCCCCTGATGCGGGTCAGCAGCGGCACCCGTGCCTCCTTGCAGTAGAGCTGATCGAGCTGTTGCCGGGCCTGTCGAGTCTAATGTTCCGCCTGAGCGGCCGATGCCCGGGCGGTGCGTCATACGTCACGCGATCGGCTGTACCCAAGTTGTGGCGTTCCTACGACATGACTGTGCCCGGCACCTCACAGGTGCCGGGCACTTGAAGCGCCCCGTCAGGGGCGCGGGGAACTGCGCGACCAGC
Organism: Streptomyces sp. 4N124; assembly: GCF_052245395.1. NCBI lineage: Bacteria > Bacillati > Actinomycetota > Actinomycetes > Kitasatosporales > Streptomycetaceae > Streptomyces > Streptomyces sp. 4N124. The sequence continues at coordinate 107,963 of NZ_JBQQBS010000012.1, read as the reverse complement.
CACAACGGACCGGCACCCAGCAGATCACCCGCACCCCTGCGGCGAGTCCTACGCTCGACCCGCGGTCTTCTGCGTCCGACGGGTGATCGAGTCAATGACCACCGTCGTCAGCAGAACACCCGCGGTGATCATGTACTTCACCGGCTCGGCGATGGACTCCAACTGCAGCCCGTACTGGATCGACACGATCACCAGCACACCCAGCAGCGCGTTCCACGTACGCCCACGCCCACCGAACAGCGACGTACCACCGATGACCGCCGCGGCGATCGCGTTCATCAGCAGGTCACCGGTTCCGGCGCTCTGGTTGGCGGACGCGATCTTCGACGCCAGGAACAGACCGCCGATCGCCGCGAACCCACCTGAGATCGCGAACACCGAGATCCGAACCGCGGTGACGTTGATGCCCGCACGGCGGGATGCCTCCACGCTGCCACCGAGGGCGAAGATCTTGCGGCCGTACGAGGTGCGGCGCAGCACGAAGTCGGTCAGGAACAGGAAGCCCAGGAAGATCACCGTGGCCAGCGGCAGACCCTTGTACTGGTTGTACATGGCCGCCGCGGCGAAGGAGACGATGGCCAGCAGCACCGTCCGCATGACCGTGTCGCTGAGCGGCCGGGACGGGACGCCCGCTGCCTCCCGGCGCCGGTTGCCCAGGAAGGACGTGATGAAGAAGACGGCGACCATCACGACCGCGAGGCCGTAGGCGGCGGCCACGTCGCTGAAGAAGTACGTGGTCAGATTGCCGATGAAGCCGTCGCTGTCGAGGTTGATCGTGCCGTTCTCACCCAGCGTCTGGAGCATGAAGCCCAGCCAGAACAGCAGACCCGCCAGGGTCACGGCGAAGGCGGGAGCGCCGAGCACCGCGAAGAAGAAGCCGTGTGCCGCGCCGATGGCCGCACCGGCGGCGACGGCGAAGAGCACCGCCATCCACTCGGGCCAGCCCTGGTTGACGGCGAGGACGGCCGCGATGGCGCTGGCCGCGCCGCTGACCGAGCCGACCGACAGGTCGATCTCGCCGAGCAGCAGCACGAAGACGATGCCGACGGAGATCATGCCCGTGCCGACCATCGTGACGGTGATGTCACTGATGTTCTGTGCGGACAGGAACGCCGAGTTGAGGGACTGGAAGACGACGCAGATGACGACCAGGCCGACGATGACCGGCAGGGAGCCCAGCTCGCCCGCCTTCATCTTCCGCTTGAACTCGCCGAAATAGCCGGCCAGGCCCCGCTCGCGCACCAGGAGCCGCGGGTCGACCGCGGTCACCGCGGCCGCGGCGGCCTCGGGGTTCTCGACGGCGTGCTCGTCCTGCGGGGACGTGGAGGTCTTGTCGATGCTCACTGTTAAACCTCCCCGGTCGTGCGCGCCGCACGGCGGGTCACGGCGTTGTCGGTGGCGCCGGTGATGGCGGAGATGATCTCCTCCTGCGAGGTCGTCTTGACCTCGAAGACGCCGTTGTTCCGGCCCAGGCGAAGCACCGCGACCTTGTCGGCCACGGCCTTCACATCGGCCATGTTGTGGCTGACGAGGATCACCGCGTGGCCGCGCTCGCGCAGCCGCTCGACCAGGTCGAGGACCTGGGCGGTCTGCTCGACACCGAGGGCCGCGGTGGGCTCGTCGAGGATGACCAGCTTGGGCTCGCCGAGCATGGACCGGGCGATGGCCACGGTCTGGCGCTGACCGCCCGAGAGCGAGGCGATCGGGATGCGGACGCTGGGGATGCGGATCGACAGCGTCTGCAGCAGTTCCTGGGAGCGGCGCTCCATCTCGACCTCGTCGAGGACGCCCCACTTCCTCAGCTCACGGCCGAGGAACAGGTTGCCTACGACGTCGATGTTGTCGCACAGCGCGAGGTCCTGGTAGACCGTCGCGATGCCCAGGTTCTGGGCGTCGTGCGGCCGGTTGATCGAAACGGCCTTGCTGTCCCATTCGATGACGCCCTCATCGATGGGGTGGACGCCGGCGATCGTCTTGACCAGCGTGGACTTTCCGGCGCCGTTGTCGCCCACCAGGGCGACCACCTCACCGGCGTGGACCTCAAGCTCTACGTCGGTGAGCGCCTGAACGGCACCGAACCGCTTGGAGACCCCGCGCAACGCCAGCACGGGCGTAGCGGACACGTGAACCATCTCCTTCGCCGCCTGACCCGGCGGGAGGTTGTGCAGAAAGAATGAGGGGGATGTTCCGTCCGGCGCCCCGCAACGAGCTTGCGGGGCTATGTGTATGCGGGGCGCCGGAGGAGCCTGGAGAGCGGCAGTCCCGGTACGGGAGTTCGGATAAGGATTCCCGAATTCCCGTACTTTCACAGGGACTTGCGGCTGTTTACTTCAGACCGATCTTGTCGCAGGCCGACTTGTACTTGGCCGTGCAGATCTCGTCGATCGTGTAGACGCCGTCCTTGATGACGGTGTCGTTGATGTTGTCCTTGGTCATCGAGGTGACGGGGACCAGAACGGACGGAACGTCCTTGGCGCTGCCGCTGTCGACCTTGTCCTTGGCGATGGAGTCCAGGGACTCGCCCTTGGCGAGCGCTACGGCCATCTCGGCGGCGGCGTCGGCCTCGGGGGCGTACGGCTTGTAGACGCTCATGAACTGGTCGCCGGTGACGATGCGCTGGACGGCGGCGAGTTCGGCGTCCTGGCCGGTGACCGGGACGTCGATGCCGGCCGACTTCAGGGCGGTGATGATGCCGCCCGCCATGCCGTCGTTGGCGGAGTAGACGCCGATGATCTTGTCCTTGCCGAGCGCCGAGATCGCCGACTCCATGTTGGCGTTGGCGTTCTCCGGCTTCCACTCCTTGGTGTCGAACTCCTTGCCGATGTTCACCTTGCCGTCGAGGACGGAGTGCGCGCCCTCCTTGAACTGGGCGGCGTTCGGGTCGGTGACGGAGCCGTTCATCATGACGACCTGGCCGTCCTTGGCCTTGTCGCCCAGCGCCGTGAGCAGGGCCTCGCCCTGGGTCTTGCCGACCGACACGTTGTCGAACGAGGTGTAGGCGCTGATCGGGCCCTCGGCCAGGCGGTCGTAGGCGACGACCTTGATGCCGGCGTCGACGGCCTTCTGCACGGAGTTCTTGATCGCCTTGGCGTCCACGGCGTCCAGGATCAGCACGTCCACCTTGTTGGTGATCATCGTGTCGACCTGCTGCGCCTGCAGGTTGGCGTCCTGCTTGGCGTTGTTGTACTGGATCTCAGCCTTGTTGTTCGTCAGCTCCCCGATCTTCTTCTCGATCAAGGGGCGGTCGAACTTCTCGTACCGCGCGGTCTGGTTCTCCGGGAGCAGGAGACCGACCTTGATGTTGTCACCCTTGGCGGCGGTACCCGCGGTCTCACTGCCACCGTCGGCCTCCTCAGCGCTGCCACAGGCGGCGAGGGAAACGGCCATCGCACCTGCGGCAATGGCAACGGCGGCACGACGCATACGCGTGTTCACTTCAGAAACCTCCCTGACGAGGCCGCGTCGTTGCGGCCGAGGTGGCTGGAAGTCAACTCGGCCGCACGTGCGACGTCAAGAAGTAAATCCTTAACGGGTTGGCAACGGTGCCATACGTTCTCTAAGTGAAGGCAGGAGCAATGGCAGTCAACGACCCATCCAAAAGGGTCGAATCACCCATCTCACTGAGCGCCAGCGCGAGGGCCCCGAGGACCTCCGCGCGGCCGCCAAGTGCCCCTGGCAACACCGAGAGCTGACGTGCGGCACTGGGGATCGCATACCGGCCGACCGACTCCCTGATGGGCCCGAGCACCAGCTCACCGGCCTCGGCGAGATCACCGCCGAGGACCACTCTGCTCGGGTTGAGCAAATTGCAGAGATTGGCCACTCCACTGCCGATGTGACGGCCGACGTCGGCGATCACCCGACGGCAGCCCGGGTCTCCGTCCCGCGCCAGTCGTACGACGCCTTCCATGGTCAGGTCGGTGCCGTGGCTGGACTGGAGGAGCGGGAGCACATAGCGCGCGGCCGTGAAGGTCTCCAGGCAGCCCCGGTTACCGCAGCGGCAGACGGGGCCGGACTCATCAAGAGTAATATGCCCGATTTCTCCCGCCGTGCCACCCGGGCCGCGGTAGATCTTGCCGTTGATGACCAGGCCGGCGCCGACACCACTGGCGACCTTGATGTACGCCAGGTCCTTCGCACCCCGGCCGCTGCCCCAGACCATCTCGCCGAGGGCGGCCAGGTTGGCGTCGTTGTCGACCTGCACCGGGACGCCGAGCCGCCCGCCCAGCTCCTCGGCGGGCTTGGTGCCGGTCCAGCCCGGCAGGATCGCGGTGGAGCCCAGGGTGCCCGACTCGACGTCGATCGGCCCCGGCACGCCCAGGCCCACGCCCGCGACCTTGGAGCGGTCCACTCCGGTCGCCGCGATCAGCCGGTTGACCAGCTCTTCCGCCCGGTCGAAGCTCTGCGTGGCGGAGGCGTCCACATCGAGCGGCTCGGCCTCCTCGGCCAGCACCTGATGGGCGAGATTCCCGACCGCGACGCGCAAATGCGTATGCCCGAAGTCCACGCCGATCACGATCCCGGCGTCCCCGCTCAGGGAGACGCTGCGGGCCCTGCGGCCGCCCGCCGACGTGGGCGTGACCTCGACCGTTCCGCCGTCCTTGAGCTCCCGGACGATGTTGGAGACCGTCGCCGCGGACAGGCCGGTCGTCCTCGCGATCTCCGCCTGGGTGAGCGAGCCCGCCAGCCGTACGGCCCGGACGACCCGCTCCAGGTTGGCTCGGTGCAGCGACGACTGCGACCCCGGAGTCTCCACGACGACCTCCTGCGCGCGGGGACCGCTTCGATGAGGCCCCGTCTATGTCCAACTAGTGAACTCTAAGCTGAGCCGTTCGGGTCGCCTCCCGTCAAGAGGTTGAACCGGATCGGGGCGCTTGCCCATGCCCGTGGGCGCCGCCCCGACGCGGGAGCGGCGCACGCACGGACCGTCGCGGAGTGTTACTTCAGGGTCGCCGAGGTCAGACCCGCCTGCACCTGACGCTGGAAGGACAGGTACACGACCAGCATCGGGATCATCGCAATGGTCACACCCGCGAACAGCACGGGGAGGTCGGAGGCGTACCCCTGCTGCTGTTGCAGCTGGATGAGGCCCTGAGTGAGGACATAGCGCTCGGGGTCGTCACCGCTTTGCGGCTGCATCAGGACCGTCGGCAGGATGAACTGGTTCCACTGCCCGAGCGTATTGAAGATGCCGACGCTGAGCAGGCCCGCTTTCGCCATCGGCAGCATCACCTGGAAGAAGGTCCGGGTGTGCGAGGCCCCGTCCAGGACGGCCGCCTCGAAGACCGCCGTCGGCAGGGTCCGGAAGAAGGCGTGCATGAAGAACACCGTGAACGGCATCGAGTAGGCGACGTAGACCAGGATCAGTCCCTGGTACGTGTTCAGCATGTCCAGCCGCTTGACCATGAAGAACAGCGGGACCAGCGCCAGGAACACGGGGAACATCGCGCCCGCGACGAAGAAGTAGTAGAGGAAGCGGTTCCCCCAGAACTGGTAGCGGGCCAGCACGTACGCCGCCATCGAGCCGAACAGCATCGTCAGCGGCACCGAGAACACCAGCACGATGACCGTGTTGACGAAGTAGTCGCCGATGCCCTTGTCCCAGGCGCGGGAGAAGACCTCGAACGACCAGCTCTCCGGCCAGCCGAACGCCGAACCGCCGATCTGCGCGTCGGTCTTGAAGGAACTCAGCACCAGCCACAGCAACGGCAGCACGATCAGCAGCGCCCACAGGGCGAGGAAGCCGTGCGAGAAGACGTTCAGTACGACGCCTTCGCCGCGCTCGTCCCCCGGGCGGGCCGGGGCCTTGCCGACCGGGGGCTGGGCCGGGGCGGAGCCGCCGGTGGCGGCGGTCTCCTTGAGGGGTGCGCTCATCGTCGTCTCTCCGGCTCAGAACTCGATGCGGTCGCGGCGGGTGGCGCGCAGCATGACGGCGGACACGATCAGGGTGAGGACCAGCATGACGACGCCCATCGCACAGGCGTAGCCGCTCTTGCCGTACAGCAGGAAGTTCCGCATCATCACGGTCGCCATGACCTCGCTGTGGTGGTCGGGGCCACCGCCGTAGTCACCGGACGTCATGGTGGCGACGAGGATGAACATGTCCATCGCCGCGATGCCGAGATAGACCCACGCGGTCTGCACGGAGTCCCACAGCAGCGGCAGCGTGATGCGGAAGAAGGACTGGGCGCGGCCGGCGCCGTCGATGAGCGCGGCCTCGTAGATGTCCCTGGGGATGGACTGCATGGCGGCGGAGAACAGCACGAGATAGAAGCCGACGCCGTGCCAGACGACGACCGCTATCAGCGCCCACAGCACGAAATTCGGCTCGTTCAGCCATTCGACGGGGCTGTTGGCGTCGACGAGCCCCAGTTTGACCAGGAAGCCGTTGAGCATGCCGCCGCCGTCGCTGCGGTACACGGCGCCGAAGAGCACCGCGAGGATCGCGAGCGACAGCACTTGCGGGAAGAAGTAGACGACTCGGTAGAACTTGGAGCCGGCGACTCCCGAGACACCGCCGGCCCGGCTGCGCCCGCCCGCGTTCAGCATGAAGGCGAAGAACAGGGCGAGGAGAATGGTGATCACCGGGATGAACACCAGGAACAGGATGTTGTGCCAGATGGCCCCCATGAAGATGTCGTCCTGGAACAGCGCTTTGTAGTTGTCCAGTCCGACGAAACTGAAGGTCTGCGACTGACCCTTCCAGTCGGTCAGCGAATAGCCGAACGTCTGGATGTACGGCCAGATGACGAAGATCAGATAGAGCGCCACGGGAACGAAGAGAAACCCCGCGACGAACCGGTACTGCCCTTTGCGCATGGCGTTCCTGCCCCTGGTGTCCGTCCCGGGCCGGGAATTCCCGGCCCGGAATCCGGTCGGTCGAGCGAGATCAGTCGCGGCGGTTCTTCTTGGACTCCGGGTCCTTGGCCTGCTTGTCGACCGCCGCCTGGCACCGCTTGAGCCATTCCGCGGGCTGAATGCGCTTGGCCATCAGCTCGTTTGACGCGTTCTCGAGGGCGGTGCCCATCTCGCTGTACCACTCGGTGTACAGGTAGCGGAAGGTGTTGTCCCCGGCCGCGTCGGACGCCTCCACCGTGGACTGCGTGCCCGGACGCAGCTGGACGCCCGTGTCGACGCCGTCCTTGAGGATGGTCAGCGAGTTCGCCTCCTTGGCGAACAGCGTCGACCACTCCTTGGAGAGCATCATCCGCATGAACTCCTTGGCGCCGGCGAGGTTCTTGGCCTTGGACGGGATGATGAAGGGTTCACCGGAGCCGGCCCGGATCGCCTCGAAGGGCAGCGCGCTGTCCGGCAGCAGCGGCATCGGCATGAACTGCATGTCGAAGTCGTCCGGAGTCTGCTTGAGCTGCTCGTTCTCCAGCCAGGAACCGCTGGTGATGAACACGGCCTTGTACTGGTTCCAGCGGGTCTGGGACTCGGTGTGGGTCAGGCCATTCGTACCGGGCATCAAGTAGCCCTTCTCGACGACCTCGTAGATCGCCTCGACGGCCGCCTTCGCGACGTCGGAGCCGACGAACGCCTTGGGGTCGAGGTTGTCGATCGCCTTCATGGCGTCCAGACCGCCCGTCTTGGCGATCAGGTCCATGATGGCGACGTTGATGTAGTACGGGTACTTGCCCTGATGCGCGAGTCCGCCGATGCCCTGGGACTTGGCGTCCTTGCAGATGGCGAGGAAGTCGTCCCAGGTCTTGGGCACCTCCCAGCCCTTCTCCTTGAAGAGCTTGCCGGAGTACCACAGGCCCCACACCGTGTAGATGTAGTTGAGGGCGACGATCTTGCCGCCCTGCAGACCCGCGTCGATCGTGCCGGGGATGAGAGTGTCGCGGACCTTCTTGCCGGGGTCGTCGATCGACGGGGAGTCCAGGACCTCGGCGAGATCGAGGAGCTGGCCGTTCTTGTACAGGACGTCGATCGGGATCTGCTGGGCGCCCGAATCGTCCACGATGTCCGGCGGGTTGCCCGCGTTGAAGCGGGGCTGGAGCTTGCCGGTGATCTCCTGGGTGCCGGTGTGAGTGGAGGTGACACCCCACTTCTTCTTGAAGCTCGCCTCCCAGGCCTTGGCGTAGTCGTCGCCGTAACCGCCCTTGAAGATCACGACGTCGAGCTTGGACCCCTCCTTCACACCGAAGGGGTTCTCCTTGGACGTCTTGCCCTGGGTGTCATTGTCGGAGTCGTCCCCTCCGCCGCCGCTCGCGCAGGCGGACAGGAAACTCATGGTGGGTACGGAGATCAAACCGAGCGCGGCGGACCGCTTGATCAGATCACGACGGCCCACGCCTGCGGAACCGGTGTTCGCGGTGTTCGCCGTCTTGTCGGTGTTCTCGGCGGAAGTGGATCCCATGCTCAAGTCCTCGCCTTCTCCAGGACTCAGGCGGTGAACCGGATCCTCCCCGGCACCGCGGTCAGGTCAAGCAGGGTCGTGCAGGACGTGCGAATCGATCGTGCGGATCGGACGTGCGGATCTGTACCTTCGGATCGAGTGAATTGCCGACAGGTATAGTCCACTTCCCGCCAACGGAGCAAGATCGAATGCAAGGTTGGCTGTCGGTCTTTTCCGAGTTGAGACCTCGCGGAAATATGAGCGGCCTGTGCACTCCTTGCCGGATAAATCCCCGGGATTGCCCCCGAATGCCCCACCCAACACCCTTGACAGGCTTGGCCACTTGAGCCACTACTGGTCCTTGCACACCGAGATTGACAACGTTGTCCAGGGTGCAGGGAGGGTGCTTGCTCATGCAGCGCAGAAGTCGGCACAGATGGGGTTCGGCGGTCGTGATGGCGACCGCCTTTGCTTTGGCGGTGGGCTCGCAGGGGGTGGCGGTCGCGCTGCCCGGGGAGGTGGCCGCCGCCGACCGGGAGTTCGCCTCGTCGTTCGAGGCGGACGAACCGGCGCCCGACTGGCTGAACACCGTCGACACCGCACCGGACGGCAGCAAGCGTGCCTCCGGCGTCGACGGCGGGTACAGCAGCGGCATTCCGGGCAACGTGACCAACCAGGTCACGGACGTCCGGGCCAGCGGTGAGAACACCGGCGCCGGCGAGGTGAAGGAGAACCTGGTCGACGTCGAGCCGAGCAGCAAGTGGCTGACCTTCGCGCCCACCGGGTGGGTGGAGTTCGATCTGGACGCGCCGGTCAAGGTGGTCACCTACGCGCTGACGTCGGCCAACGACCACGCCGAACGCAACCCGCGGGACTGGACCCTGAAGGGCTCCACGGACGGCACGAACTGGACGACCCTGGACACCCGCACCGGCGAGACCTTCTCCGAGCCGTTCCAGACGAAGACGTACGACATCCCGGCAGCCACTGTCGCCGAGTACCGGCACTTCCGGCTCGACGTGACCAAGAACAACGGCGCCTCCGACGCCCTGCAACTCGCCGACGTGCAGTTCTCCAAGGGCGGCAGCGGCGACCCGATCCCGCAGGACATGCTCTCGCTGGTCGACCGCGGCCCGAGCGGCTCGCCGACGGCGAAGTCGGGCGCGGGCTTCACCGGCAAGCGGGCGCTGCGCTACGCCGGGCGGCACACCGCCGACGGGCAGGCCTACTCGTACAACAAGGTCTTCGACGTCAATGTGGCCGTCGGGCGCGATACGCAACTGTCGTACCGGATCTTCCCGTCCATGGCGGACGGCGACCGGGACTACGACGCGACCAACGTCTCCGTCGATCTCGCCTTCACGGACGGCACGTATCTGAGCGGTCTCAAGGCGACCGACCAGCACGGGTTCGCGCTGACGCCGCGGGGGCAGGGCGCGGCCAAGATCCTCTACGTGAACCAGTGGAACAACGTGGCCTCGCGGATCGGGTCCGTCGCGGCCGGGAAGACCGTCGACCGGATCCTGGTGGCGTACGACTCCCCCAAGGGGCCGGCGAAGTTCCGGGGCTGGCTCGATGACGTGGCGCTGAAAGCGGTACCGCGGGAGAAGCCGAAGGCTCACCTGTCGGACTACGCGGTGACGACCCGCGGCACGAACTCCAGCGGTGGCTTCTCACGCGGCAACAACTTCCCCGCGGCGGCCGTGCCGCACGGGTTCAACTTCTGGACGCCGGTGACCAACGCGGGTTCGCTGAGCTGGCTCTACGACTATGCGCGCGGGAACAACGACGACAACCTGCCGACGGTCCAGGCGTTCAGCGCGAGCCATGAGCCCAGCCCCTGGATGGGCGACCGGCAGACCTTCCAGGTGATGCCGTCCGCCGCGTCCGGCACTCCCGACAACGGCCGTGAGGCGCGGGAGCTGGCCTTCCGGCACGAGAACGAGACGGCGCGGCCGTACTACTACGGGGTGCGTTTCGAGAACGGTCTCAAGACGGAGATGGCGCCGACCGACCATGCGGCGGTCATGCGCTTCACCTATCCCGGCGACGACGCGAGCGTCCTGTTCGACAACGTCACCGATCAGGCGGGCCTGACGCTCGACAAGGAAAGCGGTACCTTCACCGGTTACTCCGACGTGAAGTCGGACCTGTCGACGGGCGCGACCCGGCTGTTCGTCTACGGGGTGTTCGACGCGCCGGTGACGGAGGGGACGTCGAGCGGGGTCAAGGGCTATCTGCGGTTCCAGCCCGGCGACGACCGGACCGTGACCCTGCGGATCGCCACCTCCCTGATCAGCGTCGACCAGGCGAAGGACAACCTGCGCCAGGAGATCCCGGACGGCACGTCCTTCGACGCCGTGAAGACGAAGGCGCAGCGGCAGTGGGACAAGATCCTCGGCAAGGTCGAGGTCGAGGGCGCCACGCCGGACCAGCTGACCACGCTGTACTCCAGCCTGTACCGGCTGTACCTCTACCCCAACTCCGGCTTCGAGAAGGTCGGTTCGAAGTACCAGTACGCCTCCCCGTTCTCGCCGATGCCCGGCCCGGACACCCCGACGCACACCGGCGCGAAGATCGTGGACGGCAAGGTGTACGTCAACAACGGCTTCTGGGACACGTATCGGACGACCTGGCCGGCGTACTCCTTCCTGACGCCCGGTCAGGCGGGTGAGATGGTCGACGGGTTCGTGCAGCAGTACAAGGACGGCGGCTGGACCTCCCGCTGGTCCTCGCCCGGGTACGCGGACCTGATGACCGGCACCTCATCGGACGTGGCCTTCGCGGACGCGTACGTCAAGGGCGTCGGCTTCGACGCGAAGTCCGCGTACGACGCGGCCGTGAAGAACGCCACGGTCGTACCGCCCTCGTCGGGCGTCGGCCGCAAGGGCATGACCACCTCGCCGTTCCTCGGCTACACGAGCACCGAGACGCACGAGGGGCTGTCGTGGGCGCTGGAGGGCTACCTCAACGACTACGGCATCGCGAAGATGGGCCAGGCCCTCTACAAGAAGACGGGCGAGAAACGCTACAAGGAGGAGTCCGAGTACTTCCTCGACCGGGCTCAGGACTACGTCAACCTCTTCGACTCGAAGGCCGGCTTCTTCCAGGGCCGCGACGAGAAGGGCGACTGGCGGGTCGAGTCGTCCAAGTACGACCCGCGCGTGTGGGGTTACGACTACACAGAGACGAACGGCTGGGGTTACGCCTTCACCGCGCCCCAGGACTCGCGCGGCCTCGCGAACCTGTACGGCGGCCGGCCGGGGCTCGCCGAGAAGCTCGACGCGTACTTCGCGACCCCGGAGACCGCCTCGCCCGAGTTCAAGGGCTCGTACAACGGCGTCATCCATGAGATGACCGAGGCGCGTGACGTACGGATGGGCATGTACGGGCACTCCAACCAGGTGGCCCACCACGTGAACTACATGTACGACGCGGCCGGTCAGCCCTGGAAGACCCAGAAGAACGTCCGGGAGGTGCTGTCGAGGCTGTACACCGGCAGCGAGATCGGCCAGGGCTACCACGGCGACGAGGACAACGGCGAGCAGTCGGCCTGGTACCTCTTCTCCGCCCTCGGCTTCTATCCGCTGGTGATGGGCAGCGGCGAGTACGCCATCGGCTCACCGCTGTTCACCAAGGCGACGGTCCACCTGGAGAACGGCCGGGACCTGGTCGTCAAGGCGCCGAAGAACAGCGCGAAGAACGTGTACGTGCAGGGGCTGAAGGTCAACGGGCGTACCTGGACGTCGACTTCGCTGCCGCACTCGCTGATCGCCAAGGGTGGTGTCCTGGAGTTCGACATGGGGCCGAGGCCGTCGGCGTGGGGTACCGGGAAGAACGCGGCGCCCCCGTCGATCACCCAGGACGACGAGGTACCGACGCCGCGTGCGGACGTGCTGATGGGTGAGGGCGCGCTGTTCGACAACACGTCGGCGACCCAGGCGACGGTGACCTCTGTGGACCTGCCGGTCTCCGCGGGCGCGAAGGCCGTCCAGTACACGCTGACCTCCTCGGACCGCACGAAGGCGCCCACCGGCTGGACGCTCCAGGGCTCCTCGGACGGGACGAAATGGCGGACGCTCGACCAGCGGTCGGGTGAGTCCTTCACCTGGGACAAGCAGACGCGCGCGTTCTCCGTGGGGCGGCCGGGTACGTACGAGAAGTACCGCCTGGTCCTGAACGGCGAGGCGACCGTCTCGGAGGTCGAACTCCTCGCCTGAGTCGAGGAGTTGAGGTCTCGTGCCGCTTCGCGTGCCCGTCCTCGCCGAGGGTGTCGACCCGGCCTGGCTGCCACCGACCGCCTTCCGGCCGCTCGGCACCCGGCGGACCCTGATCCGCGGATCGGGTCTCCTGGTGGAGACGGTGCACGGTGAAGTGGCGGACGCCTGCGCCCGGTTCGGAGGTCGCGTGGACCGCGATCCCGGGCCGGGCGGGGGCGTGTCGTACGACCTCGTCTTCGAGTTGCGGCCGGGGCTCGGGGACGAGGAGTTCGCCTGCGGGCGCGAGAACGGCTGCACGACCGTTTCCGCGTCCGGGCAGGCCGGGCTGCTGTACGGCCTCTTCCACGTCGTACGGCTCGGCGAGGACGCCTTCAGCGGCGACCGCGCCCGCGAAGTGCACCGCCCGGCCCTCGCGCTGCGCATGCTGGACCACTGGGACAACGTGGCCGTGCACCCGGTGATGGGCCAGGTGGAACGCGGCTACTCCGGCGGTTCGCTGTTCTGGGCGGACGGGCGGCCGCGCGGAGAACTGGAGCGCGTTCGGGCGTACGGCAGGCTGCTCGCGGCCTGCGGGATCAACGCCGTGGCCGTGAACAACGTCAATGTGCACAGGACCGAGGCACGTCTGCTGACCGACCGGATCGGTGAAGTCGCCGCTCTGGCCGACGCGTTGCGGCCGTACGGGATCAGAACGCATCTGTCGGTGACCTTCGCCGCGCCGATCGTGCTCGGGGGGCTGGAGACGGCCGATCCGCTGGACGCGCGGGTACGGGAGTGGTGGGCGCGGGCGACTGCCGATGTGTACGCGGCGATACCGGACTTCGGCGGGTACGTGGTGAAGGCCGACTCGGAGGGACAGCCGGGCCCGTTCGCGTACGGCCGCAGTCACGCGGACGGCGCGAACATGCTGGCCGCCGCGCTGGCTCCGCACGACGGCACGGTGCACTGGCGGGCGTTCGTCTACAACCACCGCCAGGACTGGCGGGACCGTACGACGGACCGGGCGCGGGCGGCGTACGACCATTTCGTGCCCCTGGACGGGGAGTTCGCGGACAACGCGGTGCTCCAGGTGAAGCACGGGCCGATGGACTTCCAGGTGCGGGAGCCGGTGTCACCGGTGCTGGGTGCGATGCCACGGACGCGGCTGGCGCTGGAGGTGCAGGCGACGCAGGAGTACACCGGTCAGCAGCGGCATGTGTGCTGGCTGGGGCCGATGTGGAGCGGGGTGCTGCGGTTCCGGCCGGAGGGCGGAGCGAGTGAGACAAGCGTGGGGGAACTGGCCGGCGGTCTGGTCGCGGTGTCCAACGTCGGTGACGACCCCTTCTGGACCGGGCATCCGCTGGCCCAGGCGAACCTCTACACGGTCGGCAGGCTCGCCTGGCAGCCCGACGCGGACCCGCACCGGCTGCTGGACGAGTGGATCGCGCTGACGTTCCCTGCCGCTCCCCCGCGGCTGGTCGCCGGGCTGCACACGGTACTCAGGGGCTCCTGGCGGACGTACGAGAAGTACACCGCGCCGCTCGGCGTGGGCTTCATGGTGCAGCCCGGGCATCACTACGGGCCCAGCGTGGACGGCTACGAGTACAGCCCGTGGGGCACCTATCACTTCGCCGACCGGGACGGCATCGGCGTGGACCGCAGCGCGGCGACCGGCACCGGGTATGCGGCGCAGTACGCCAAGCCGTGGTCCGAGGTGTACGAGTCGCCGGACACCTGCCCCGACGAGCTGCTGCTGTTCTTCCACCACATGTCGTACGGGCACACGCTGCACAGCGGCAAGACGGTGATCCAGCACATCTACGACACCCATTTCGAAGGCGTGGCCGAGGTGGAGGAGGCCCGGGAGACCTGGGCCTCGCTCGTGGACCTGGTCGATCCGGCACGCCATGCGCGGGTCGCCGAGCGGTACGAGGAGCAGGTGCGCTCCGCCCGGGAGTGGCGGGATCAGGTGAACAGCTACTTCTTCCGCAAGTCCGGTGTGGCCGACGCACATGGGCGCCGGATCTAGTCAACTACCCGGCGCTAAGGCGCTGGCCGTTGACTGGGCCCCGCGTCGCCACAACTCCCACGCTCTCGCGCGGATGTTGCGGGAGCTGTTGCGGTCTGCGTGATCAACGAATCCGCAGGACCGGCACGCGAACCAGGCCTGGCTCACCCGGTTCGCCTTGTCGATGTGGCCGCACGCGGCGCTGCGTTCTGCCTCGGCCACCACATGCTTCGCGATCTTGTGGTTGATGTCCTTGGCCCTACGGGCCTCCTTGCGCCGCCGCTTCTTGAGCCGGCGCTTGGCGGACGGGGTGTTCTTCTTCTGCAGCTTGGTACGGAGTGTCCGCTCGCGGATCCGGATGCGGTTGAGTGTGCGTCCGGCCGTGATCTCGCCGTCCGAGGTGGTGGCGATGTTGACGATGCCCAGGTCGATGCCGAGGAAGTCCACCGGCTCGGTGTTCAGCGGCGCTTCGGGGACTTCGCAGGTGGCGTTCAGGAACCACATGCCGTCCCGCTCCAGCAGGTCGGACTCGCCCTTGCGGTACAGGGCCAGGGTGGCCAACTGCTCCGGTGAGGCGGTGAACGCCACGTTTTTGACCCGCCCCCCGGTGGTCCAGATCGACACCGTGCGGCCGGGGATCTGCCAGGACAGCATGCGGTCGTCGTAGGGCTGCGCGCCCTGCGCACCCAGGCTCCAGCGGGGCTTGACCTCGTCGGCAGCAGCTTGACCTGCACCACCAGCTTCACGATCACCGAACGTACACACCTGCGCGAAACGGCACCGCACGTTCGAAGTCGATCACCTGAACGAGGGACGCGCACGGTTGTATGTCGGCGCCAACGGAGTCGTGAACGCGATGGTCCTCGTCCCACACCTCCTCCGGCCACTGTTCCGGGTTGTAGTCGCCGCCGAAGGGGATCTTCGGGGTGCGGGGCGCGCTCATCCGGTGAAGTCCTCCTCGGTCTCGGCGATCACCGGGCGGCTGCTGTGCAGCAGGGACAGCAGCAGCGGGGCGGCCAGCAGGGCGGGCAGGGCCTCGGTCAGCAGGGCGGTCGACACAGCCGTCAGCACCAGCAGTGAGGCGGCGGCGAGGGTGGCGCGGGCGTGCCGGAAGAGGAAGTACGCCGCGAGGCGGACTGTGTCGCGGGTGCGGAAGGCGAACAGCGAAGTGAGGACCAGCGCGTGCGCTCCCCACAGCAGCGAGCCGGCGCCGATCGCGCCGAGCAACACCGCCCACCAGCCGGGCAGTCCGGTCGCGTAGAAGTGGGTCAGCGTGAAGGCGATGACGGTCAGCCAGGCGAGCAGGGGCGCCCAGAGCTTGAGGACCGGCGCGGTGTTGAGCCTGAGGCCGCGCCCGTACGTGCGGGCCGGGTGGAGGTCGATGAGGTCGCGGTCTCGGTGGTGCAGGGCGTACAGGGCCGCGGAGAGGGCCGGGCCGAGAGGCAGCAGGCATACGGCGACGAGGGGCAGGTTCGAGGGATCGGCGCCGAGGAACAGCAGCCCGGCCGGGCCCGGTGAGGCGACGAGAAGCAGCAGCGCCTCGACGGTGACGAGGGTGTGGATCAGTGCGGCGGCGCGGGAGAGGACGCCGGTGCCGAAGCCGTCCGCGCGTACGCCGACGCCGCTCACCCGTTCTCCTTCTTGAAGCGTTCGTACGCCTTGTTGTGCAGGTCGACGAACTGCTGCATGTTCTTCGCCTTCAACTCGGCCACATAGGCGTCCCATTCGGACAGCGAGCGCTTGCCGAGGACGAACTGGAGGGTGTTCTGGGTGACGTGGTCCCTGAGCGGCGTCTCCCACAGGGAGGCCTGTTCCTGCTCGAAGGACTGCAGCGGGTGGGCGGGGCCGATGGGCGTCTGTTCGCGCTGGGACATGGCGTCCTGGAACTTCTTCTCGTCGGGGCTGAACATGGAGGAGACGAGTTCCCAGCTGCCGCCATAGGCGAAGACGCCGTTGTAGAAGCCGTAGTCCTTCTGCATGTCCTTCGGGGCGTCCGGGTCGGAGCCCATGAGGCTGATGCCGTCCTTGACCTTGTACTGGCCGCCGGAGCGGGTGTACGTGACGCCCTCGACGCCCCACCGCGCGAACCGCTGGCCCTCGTCCGAGTACCACAGCCAGTCCACGAACTGCATCATCGCGACGAAGCGGTCGCTCTTGAGCGCCTTGCTGGAGATCATGACGCCGTTCTCCAGCCGGACGCCGCCCAGCACGATCGGGCCGGCGGGGCCGAGCGGCACCGGAATCATCTCGATCTCCGCGCCCTTGACCTGCTTTTGCAGGTTGAACCGGTATTCCTGCACCAGTACCTGCGGGTTGGCGCTGATCGCGAAGCACTTCTCGCCCAGGAGTTTCTGCGCGGCCTCGTCGTCGGTCTGGGTGAAGCTCTCCGGATCCACCAGCTTCTCGGTGACCAGCTTGCGCACGTACTCGATCATCTGCCGGAAGGCGTCCGTCGCTCCGGTGAAGACGTACTTCTGCGCGTTCGCGTCCCAGCTGATGTTGTCGTACGTCCAGCCCGCCCGGACGCCGTACGCCTGGCCGAGGTAGCTGAACAGGGCGGCGGCCGGGTAGGGCGTGTTCTTGCTCCAGCGGTCGGAGAACGGGTAGCGGTCCGGGTACTCCTCCTTGATCGCTTTGAAGACCTCGTACACCTCGTCCCAGGTACTTGGCAGGCTCAGCCCGAGCCGGTCGAGGACGTCCGTGCGCAGCGCCAGCGAGTAGCCGGACCTGGCCTTCTCGTGCAGGCCGGGCAGCAGATACAGCTTGCCGTCGGCCTGCCGGTAGGAGTCGATCTCCGGCTCCAGCTTCCAGCGCCTGACCTTGTCCCGGAAGTTCGGCAGCAGGTGCAGGTAGTCGCTGACCGGCAGGATCGCGCCGGACGACACGAACGCGACCTCCGAGGGGTGGTACGTCTTGGGGATCAGGAAGGGGGCGTCGCCCGAGCCGATGAGGACGCTGCGCTTCTTCTCGTAGTCGACCAGGGGGACGGCGACAGGATCGAATGTGACGCCGGTGCGCTTGGTGAGCTCCTTCCAGAACAGCCAGCTGTCCTTCATCGGGTAGACCGGGTTGTTGTTGTGCAGGATGGAGAACGACAGCGGCTTGGTCGCCTTGAACTGCTGGCCGACGCGGTGTTCCTTCATCGCGCCGTTCTGCTTTTTCGACAGGTCCTTGGAGTCCCCTCCGTCGTCGCCGCTGCCGCAGCCGGTGAGGGTGGCGAGGCCGATGAATCCCGCGGCAGCGAGTATCTGACGCCGCGACAGCTGTCCTGCGTTGTTCACGGATGGCATGGGCACTCCTTTGTTAGCCCTTGACCGCGCCGAGCATCACGCCCGAGACGAAGTAGCGCTGGACGAACGGATAGACACAGAGGATGGGCAGCGAGGTCAGCACGATCGTGACTGCTTGGATGTTCACCCCCACCTGGCTGAGCTGTGCGTCGGCGGCACCGGCGTTGCCGCCCGTGGTGGCGCCCGAGATGAGGTTGCGCAGATAGACGGTGACCGGCATGAGCTCGGACTTGTCCAGGTAGAGAAAGGCGCTGAACCAGGAGTTCCAGAAGGACACCGAGTAGAACAGCACCATCGTCGCGACGACCGCCTTCGACAGCGGCAGCACGATCCGCAGCAGAATGCCGTACGTGCTCAGGCCGTCGATCTGCGCGGCCTCCTCCAGGTCGCTCGGCAGGCTCTCGAAGAAGGCCTTCATCACCAGGAGGTTGAAGACGCTGATGGCGTTGGGCAGCGCGATCGCCCAGACGCTGTTCTTCAGGCCGAGGCTGGTGATCAGGACATAGTTGGGGATGAGGCCGCCGGTGAAGAACATGGTGAACACGGCGACACCGACGAGCGCCGTGCGCCCCTTGAGGCGCTTCTTCGACAGGACGTACGCGTAACAGGTCGTCAGAACCATGGCAACAGTGGTGGATACGACCGTGTAGAGCACGGTGTTGCCGTAGTTCCGCCAGAACATCGAGTCCTGGAACACGATCTTGTACGTGGTGAGGTTGAACCCCTTGGGCCACAGCGTCACTTCACCGGCGCGGATCTGGCGCTCCCCGCTGAACGAGCGGGCGATGATGTTGACGAACGGGTACAGGGTCACGGCCACGACCAGCGTCAGGATCACGCCGTTGGCGCCCTGGAAGACCCGATAGGAACGGCTCGGCTTCACCACAGGCTGGTCCCCACTGTGCGGCGCGAGAGCTGGTTGGCGGACGTGATGAGGACCAGGCCGATGATCGCCTCGAACAGGCCGATGGCGGCGGCGTAGCTGAAGCTGTTGGACTCGACACCGGTCCGGTAGAGGTACGTCGAAATCACGTCGGCGGTCGGATAGGTCAGCGGGTTGTACAGCAGCAGGACCTTCTCGAAGCCGACCGCCATGAACGTGCCGATGTTGAGGATCAGCAGCGTGATCATGGTGGGCCGGATGCCGGGCAGGGTGACGTGCCAGATCTGCTGCCAGCGATTGGCCCCGTCGATGCGCGCGGCCTCGTAGAGGTCCTCGTCGATGGTGGTGAGCGCGGCGAGGTAGAGGATCGTGCCCCAGCCCGCGGTCTGCCAGATCTCGGAGCCGACGTAGACCGTGCGGAACCACTCGGGTTCCTGCATGAACCGGATCGGGTCGTGGCCGAACCAGCCGAGGACGTGGTTGACCGGGCCGTCCGTGGCGAGCATCTGCATGGTGATGCCCGCGACGATGACGATCGACAGGAAGTGCGGCAGGTACGAAACCGACTGCACGAACCGCTTCAGCGCCCGCCGGCGCACCTCGTTCAGCAGAAGCGCCAACACGATCGGAATCGGGAAGCAGAACACGAGCGTGAGCCCGCCGAGCCACAAAGTGTTGCGGAACACCTGCCAGAAGGTGGGGTCGGAGAGAAACATCCGCACATAGCGCAGGCCCACCCACTCCTCGCCGAAGATCGACCCGCCCGGCTCGAAGCGCCGGAAGGCGATCACGTTGCCGATCATCGGCAGATAGCGGAAGACCAGGAAGAACAGCAGCGGCAGTACGACCAGCGAGTACAGCTGCCAGTCCCTGCGCAGCGCCCGTCGCCAACCGTTGTGCGCGGGACGGGACTTGGCGGAGGTCCGGGGTTTCGGCGTCGGCGTCTCCTGGGTGCCGGGCGATGGCGTCGATCTCGTGGGGGTGCTCATGCTCGGTCCTCCCGAAGGCGGCTGCACGGAACCGAAACTTTCGAGCGCTTACCGGTAACTCGCGGCAACTTAAAGCCCTCAGAAAGCGCTGTCAATGGGTGCCGCATCGGTCGGTTGGGGACAGAGGGCAGCGTTGGAACGCGCCGCCGAGCGGGTAGGTCACAGAGGCCCAGCCATGACTCGCACCGCAAGTTTCCGAATTCCAACCGACTCCTGCGAGGTGCCGACGTGCCAGCGTTCGACCTGCCCCTGCCGGAACTGGAGCACCACCGCCCGGACCTCGACGAGCCGGCCGACTTCGACGCGTTCTGGCGGGACACCCTGAAGGAGGCCGGGCAGGCCGAACCCCTGGTGTCGGTCAATCCGGTGGAGACCGGACTGCGGCTGACCCAGACCTGGGACGTGACCTTCCGGGGCTTCGCGGGCGAACCGGTGCGTGCCTGGTTCAGCAGGCCCGCCGGGACGCCCGAACCACTTCCCGCTGTCGTCGAGTTCGCGGGATACGGGCGCGGACGCGGCCTCCCGCACGAGCGGCTGACCTGGGTGAACGCCGGTTACGCGCATCTACTCATGGACAACAGGGGCCAGGGCGACCAGTACGGCAACGGCGGCGACACCCCCGACCCGCACGCCACCGCACCGGGCGGCCCCGGCCCTGCGGTGCGCGGCCTGCTCGACCCGCACGACCACCACTACCGGCGTCTCATCACCGACGCCGTACGTGCCGTCGCCGCCGTCCGTGCCCTGCCCGGCGTGGACCGCTCACGGATCACGGCCGTCGGCAACAGTCAGGGCGGCGGCCTCGCTCTCGCCGTCGCCGGACTCGTCCCGGACCTGACGGCGGCCCTGGTCACCGCACCACTCCTGTGCGGCATCCAGCGCGCACTGGACCTCGCGGACACGGGCCCGTACGGCGAGATCGTCGCGTACCTCACCGTCCACCGCGGCGCCGAACAGGCCGCGTACCGCACGCTCTCGTACCTGGAAGGCATCTCCTTCGCCCGCCGCGCTCACGCCCCGACACACTTCGGGGTCGGCCTGCGCGACACGGTGTGCCCGCCGAGCGGTACGTACGCCGCCTGGAACCGTTATGCGGAGCTGAGCGGCGCGGACCCCCGCAAGGAGATCCACGCCTACCCGTTCAACGGCCACGAGGGCGGCGACGCGTTTCACGTTCGCGGCCAGCTGGCCTGGCTCCGGGACCTGTTGGGCTGACCACTTGCGTCAAGCGTTTACAAGTGGGCAACACAGCGCTACTTTCCCCACAGCGGCGGATGGGAGCGCTCCCACAATCGGTGGACCGGAACCCGCCCAGGACTGCTCCCATCCTCCGCATCCATGTGCGCACGTTCCTCACGACCGCCGAGCGAAGGGACGTAGGACTGTCATGCTCGTGACAACATCACCTTCAACTCCCCGCCCCAGACCCCGATTACCGCTCCCGACCCGTCGCGGAGCCCTTCTCCTCGTCCTGCTGTCCCTGCTCACGACGATCCCGGCCCTCGGCCTGATCCTCACGGCCGGCGGCGAGGCGGAGGCCCACGGCACCCCCATGAAGCCCGGCAGCCGCACCTTCCTGTGCTGGCAGGACGGGCTGACCGACACCGGTGAGATCAAGCCCGTGAACCCGGCCTGCAAGACGGCCCAGCAGGTGAGCGGCACCACGCCGTTCTACAACTGGTTCTCCGTGCTGCGCTCGGACGGCGCCGGCCGCACCCGCGGATTTGTGCCGGACGGCGAGCTGTGCAGCGGCGGAAACACCAACTTCACCGGTTTCAACACTCCCAGTGCCGACTGGCCGTTGACCCATCTGACCTCGGGCGCGACCGTCGACTTCTCGTACAACGCCTGGGCCGCGCACCCGGGTTGGTTCCACGTCTACATCACCAAGGACGGCTTCGATCCGACCACGACGCTCACCTGGGACGACATGGAGGAGCGGCCGTTCCTGAGCGTCGACCACCCGCCGCTGAACGGTTCGCCGGGCACGGTCGAGGCCAACTACTCCTGGTCCGGGCAGCTCCCCGAGGGCAAGTCGGGGCGGCACATCATCTACATGGTGTGGCAGCGCTCGGACAGCGCGGAGACCTTCTACTCCTGCTCCGACGTCGTCTTCGACGGCGGAAACGGCGAGGTGACCGGCATCAAGCAGCCCGGCGACCCGACCGATCCGGTGCCGGGCACCTGCACGGCCACCCGGAAGACGACCGGCAGCTGGAGCGGTGGCTACCAGTCCGAGGTGACCGTCACCAACTCCGGCGACGTCCCGATGCTCGGCTGGATGGTCGACTGGACGCTGCCGGGCGGCCAGAAGGTCGACAGTCTGTGGAGCGGCAGCCCGACGTACAACGGACAGAACGTGATGGTCCACAACGCCGGCTGGAACGGATCACTGGATCCGGGCGAGAGCACGACGTTCGGCTACGTCGTCAACGGTTCCGGCGGTGATACGGCGACGAGCTTGCCCTGCCGGGTCGGCTGAGCGGCCGTTCGCGTCGTCCGTACAAACGCAGAAAAGGGCCTCCCGCGTTGTCCACGCGGGAGGCCCTTCCGCCGATGTCACAAAACGCTCCGGCCGGCTCGTCCCCCGTAGAGACAGACCTTGCAGCGGGAAGGTGACGATCATGCGGGTGTTCGTGGCGGGCGGAAGCGGAGCCCTGGGGCGGCGGCTGGTGCCGCAGCTGGTGGCCCGGGGCCACCAGGTGACGGCTACGACGACGAGCGCGGCCAAGCTGGGCTTGCTGGCGGAGCTGGGCGCTCAGGGCGTCGTGATGGACGGGCTGGACGGGGTGTCGGTCCGGGAAGCGGTGGCTCAGGCCCAGCCGGACGCGATCGTGCACCAGATGACCGGGCTCGGCACCGGCAAGCCCGACATGCGGCACCCGGACCGGTTCTTCGCCCCGACCAACCGGCTGCGCATCGAGGGAACGGATCATCTGCTGGCCGCCGCCGAGGCGACCGGCGTGCCCCATGTGCTCGTGCAGAGCTTCGCGCAGAGTTACGGGCCCAGTGAGGGGCTGCTGGCCGAGGAGGACCCGATCGACCCGGGCACGGTGGCGATCGTGCGCAGGCTTTCGGCGGGTGTCCTGCACATCCAGGACGTGGTGCCCAAGGCCGGCGGCACGGTCCTGCGCTACGGCGGGTTCTACGGGCCGGGTGCGAGCGACGACGTGGTCGAGATGGTGCGCAAGCGGAAGTTCCCGCTCGTGGGGGACGGCAGCGGCTGGACCTCCTGGGTGCACCTCGACGACGCGGCGAGCGCCACCGTCCTGGCCATGGAGCAGCGGGCGAGGGGCGTGTTCAACATCGTCGACGACGAGCCCGCCCAGGTCCGCGAGTGGCTGCCGTACCTGGCCGCGTGCGCGGGGGCGAAGCGGCCGATGCGGGTTCCCAAGTGGCTGGCCAAGCTGCTGGCCGGCGAGTTCGCGGTGGCGATGATGACCGAGAGCCACGGTTTCTCCAACGCCAGGGCCAGGCGGGAACTCGGCTGGGAGCTGCGCTACCCGTCGTGGCGGCTGGGGTTCAAGGAGGAGTTGGCGTAACCGGGCCGAGCGTTGATCACGCCGACCGTCAACAGCCATGGCCGAAGGGTGCATTGGCACGCCCCGGCCACAGGAATCCCTTGAGCCGCAGTCCCCACGGCGCTCACCCTGATCACTGGCTTCCGCTGACTCACCAGGCCGGAAGCGACTTCAGTGTTCAGGGGAGGAAGTCCACACATGCGAAGACTCCACGCCCTCTGGGCCGTGGCAGGAGCGGCCGGACTGCTCGCGGGGGCCATCGCGCCCGCGACGGCCGACCCCGAGTCCCCGGTCACCGAGCCGGGTGCCACGCCCGTGCCGAGCGCCACCGCGCCAGGCACCACCAGCACCCAGACCGTCACCCTCATCACCGGCGACACGGTCACCCTCACCACCGCCGCCGACGGCAAGTCCGCCGTCGACGTCCGCCGCGGCAAGGGCCGCGAGTTCGCCACCTTCCTGTCGAGCGAGCAGGAGGGCGAGGTCAGTGTCGTACCGAACGACGCGATCCCGCTGCTCCAGGCGGGCCGTATCGACCCGGCCCTGTTCAACGTCACCCAGCTCGTCAAGCAGGGGTACGCGGACTCGAAGACCGGCGCCATCCCGCTGATCGCCACCTATCGCCAGGGGAACACGACCCCCGAGGGCGCGCGCAGGACGCTGTCCCTGCCCGGCATCGACGGTGCCGCGCTCACCGCGAAGAAGTCCACCGCCGAGAAGTTCTGGGCGGACGTCGCCCCCGACGCCGAGAAGACGGCCGCCGAGCCCACGGCCAAGGCGGCAAGGCAGCTCGACGGCGGCCTCGACAAGCTCTGGCTGGACGCCAAGGTCAAGGCCTCCCTCGACGTCAGCGTCCCGCAGATCGGCGCCCCCGAGGTGTGGCAGGCGGGCTACGACGGCAAGGGCGTCAAGATCGCCGTCCTGGACACGGGCGCGGACACCGGACACCCGGACCTCGCGGGCAAGATCACGGAATCGAAGACCTTTGTGCCCGATCAGGAGGTGCAGGACGGCCACGGCCACGGCACCCATGTCGCGTCCACGATCGCCGGTTCCGGCGCTGCCTCCGACGGCAAGCGCAAGGGCGTGGCACCGGGCGCGGAGCTGATGGTCGGCAAGGTCCTCAACAACGCGGGCTCCGGCCAGTCGTCGTGGATCATCGCCGGCATGGAGTGGGCGGCCAACTCCGGCGCCGACATCGTCTCCATGTCCCTCGGCGGCACGGCCTCCGGCCCCTCGGACCCGCTGAGCGAGACGGTCGACGAGCTCTCCGCGTCGACGGGCACCCTCTTCGTGATCGCCTCGGGCAACTCGGGCCCGCGGGCGCAGACCGTCGGTACGCCGGGCATCGCCGACTCGGCGCTCACGGTCGGCGCGGTCGACAAGTCCGACAAGCTCGCCTCGTTCTCGAGTCGTGGCCCCCGTCTCGGTGACTTCGCGGTCAAGCCGGAGATCACCGCGCCCGGCGTGGGCATCACGGCGGCCCGCGCCTCCGGTACCTCCATGGGCACGCCGCTCGACGACAACTACACGGCGGCCAACGGAACTTCGATGGCGACCCCGCACGTGGCGGGCGCGGCGGCGCTGGTCGCGCAGGCCCATCCGGACTGGACGGGCGAGCAGATCAAGCAGGCCCTGGCCAGTACCGCGAAGACGAACGCCGCCAACTCCGTGTTCGAGCAGGGAGACGGCCGCGTCGACGCCGTGCGGGCGGTCAAGCAGAACGTCTTCGCCACCTCGGCGCTGAGCTTCGGCAAGTACGAGGACGGTGACACCGAGGTCGACAGCAAGGACATCACGTACACCAACACCACTGACGCGCCGGTGGAGTTGAAGCTCTCGTCGTCCCTCGCCGACGTCACCCTGGGGGCCGGCACCGTGACCGTGCCCGCGAAGGGCACCGCAACGGTCCCGGTCAGCGTCGATCCGGCGCAGGCGGCCCAGGGCCGGTACACGGGCCACATCACCGCGACCGCCGACGGCATCCTGGTCACGACGGGCGTCGGCTTCGAGAAGGCGCCGAAGACGTACGCCCTGAAGGTCTCCCTCGTGGGCCGCGACGGCAAGCCGACCACCGGTGCGTCGCTCTACACGTTGCAGGAGCTCAACGGCGCCTACGCCAACACCTACGGCTTCCTGGGCGCCACCGGCACCTGGGAGGTCCCGTCCGGTACGTACTCCATCGCCACCTGGATCGCCGACCCGGACGCGGGCGGTGTGGCCGTCGGCACGTCGGTCGTCGGCAATCCCGAGATCAAGGTCGACGGGGACACCGAGGTCACGCTGGACGCCCGCAAGGCGGTGGAGATCAAGCCGAAGACCAAGGAGGACGCCGAGCACCAGGGCTTCAGCACCTCCTGGCATCGCGAAGGGCCCGGCAGCTCCTGGGGGTTGACGTACAGCCAAGGCCCCTGGACCGAGCGCCTCTATGTGGCGCCGACCGAGAAGGTCACCGAGGGAACCCTCGAGTTCTACGCCAAGTTCCGTCTGTACGCGAAGGAGTTGACGGCGAGCGTCACCAGTCCCGAGAAGTACGCGCTGCCGCTCGAATACGCGAACACGTACAACGACTTCCCGGTGAAGATCACCGGTGACCGGAAGGTGCGAGCGGTGTACGCGGGCGCCGGCACGGCGGCCGACTTCAAGGGACTGGACGTCAAGGGCAAGGCGGTGGTGGTCGGGGTCCCCGCCGACACGTGGGGGCCGGACGAGGCGATGGCCAACGCGGCTGAGGCGGGCGCCAGTTATCTGATCGCGTACCGCAAGAAGGCCGGCCACTGGCTCACGGCCGTGGACAAGGCGACGATGCCGGTGATGATCGCCACCGGCGAGGACGGCGAGAAGCTCACCACCCTGCTGAAGAGCGGCAAGAAAGTCACGCTCAAGCTGGGCGGGACAGAGGTCAGCCCGTACGTCTACAACGTGACCCTCCCGCAGTCCGGAGCGATCTCACCGGACCAGACGTACACTCTGGACCGCTCCACCACGGCGAAGGTGACGAGCCGTTACCACGCGGGCAGGAAGGGCGAGTTGGGGGCGGACACGGTGTACACCTTCCGCCCCTGGCAGCTGGTCGCGGTCGAGACCAGCGACTACATGCAACTCGGCCGGGAACGCACCGAGTACTTCAACGTGAGCCCCGACACCCGCGTCTGGCACACCGTCTACCCGTCCTGGGAGTCGAACGGGGGCCAGTGGAACACCCTGCGGACCTACGGCAAGGCGGGCACCCAGCCGAGCGAGGACTGGCTGCGCCAGGTGGTACGCCCCGCGACGAGCACCGAGTACGGCCTCTCGGAGCGCACCGGCGACAAACTCACCCTCCAGGTGCCGGAGTTGAGCGACGCGACGCCCGGTCACTACGGGTACGTCAGAGACGTCAACGACACCGCGCAGGGCAAGCTCTACGCGGACGGTCAGCTGGTCGGCGACTCGACCATCGGCGGGTACGGCGTCTTCGACGTCCCGGCGGCGAAGGCCTCGTACCGCTTCGTGCTCGACACCCAGCGCAAGGCCGCCTGGACGCCGTACTCGACGAGCACCCACACCGAGTGGTCCTTCGCCTCGGCACACACCGACGAGGCGGCGGCGTTGCCCCTGCTCTCCGTCGGCTATGACCTGGACGGGCTGGACCTCCTCAACCGTGCTGAGTCCAAGCGGGAGTTGGAGCTCGGGCTCTCCGTCCGGGATCAGGAGGGGAGCGTCAAGGCCAAGGCCCTGAAGGCCTGGGTCTCGTACGACGACGGCGCGTCCTGGAAGGAGACGAAGGTCCGGAAGGGCAAGGCCGAGATCAAGCACCCCAAGGGCGCGAAGTTCGTGTCGCTGCGCGCGCAGGCCTCCGACGGTGCCGGAAACCAGGTCGATCAGACCGTGCTGCGGGCGTATGGCCTGAAGTAGGAGCGCCGCCAAAAGCGGTGCGACAGCTTTAACAAAGATCCTCTACCGTGCCGGGCCATGGTGAACACGGCATACGACTCGGCACTCAGACAAACGGCACTCAGACAGACCCCTGCCGCGAGCCCCTGGGCCGCGGTGGGGGTCTCCGCCTTCGACGAGCTGCTGTACCAGGCGATTCTCCATCAGCCGGATGCGGGCGCGGCCGGCTGGGCGCGGCTCGCCGGCGTGTCCCCGGCCCAGGTGGGCGAGGCCTGCGACCGGCTGCTCACGCTCGGTCTGCTCCAACCGCCGGATTCCACGGGTGGGTTACGGGCCGTCGATCCGCGCGTGGCGATCCGCGCCCTGATCCGGCGGCGCGAGACCGAGTCCGAGCTGCTCGCCGCAACCGCCGACGAGATGGCGACGGCGTACGAGGCGGGGCTGCTGCGTGAGGAACCGTCGCGCCTCGTCGACGTCGTGTCGGGCGAGAGCGCCAACGCCGCACGCCTGGAGGAGATGTACGCGCGCGCCGAGCACGAGGTGTGCGTCTTCGACACTCCTCCGTATCTCGCCCCGCGCACCCCGCAGTTGGACCTCCAGGCGGATCTGCTCAGCCGCGGCATCGTCTACCGCACGGTGTACGCGGCCACCGCCCTGGAGGACCCGGACGTGCTGTACCACGCCTGGAAGATGGTGGAACTCGGCGAGCAGGCCCGGGTGTTGCCCACCGTGCCGGTCAAACTGCTGGTGGTCGACGGCCGCCGGGCGATGCTGCCGCTGACCGCCTCGGCCGCGGGCGGCTACTGCGCCGTCGTCGTACGGCACTCGGCGATGACCGAAGCACTGCAGAAGCTCTTCGAACTGGCCTGGCAGCAGGCGACGCCGCTCGGTCAGCCGGTCGCCGACGGTGAACTCACCGAGGGCGAGCGGGCGTTGACGAGGCTTCTCGCCGCGGGCATGAAGGACGAGGCGGTGGCGCGGCACCTGGGGGTGAGCCTGCGGACGCTGCGTCGGCGGGTGAGCGAACTGCAGGAGCGGCTGGGCGCGGCGAGCCGCTTCCAGTTGGGGGTACGGGCGGCGCAACGCGGCTGGGTGTGACGGTATGACGCGAGGGGCCGCACCCCTGTCCATCCAGGGGTGCGGCCCCTCAACTGTCGTACCGGGCAGCCTACTTACGGATCAGGCTGCGCAGCACGTACTGCATGATGCCGCCGTTGCGGTAGTAGTCGGCCTCGCCGGGGGTGTCGATGCGGACGACCGCGTCGAACTCGACACCGGTGTCGGTGGTGACCTTGACCGTGCGCGGGGTGGTGCCGTTGTTGAGCTCCTCGACGCCGGTGAAGTCGAAGGTCTCCTCGCCGGTCAGACCGAGGGACTCGGCGGACGCGCCCTCCGGGAACTGCAGCGGGAGGACGCCCATGCCGATGAGGTTGGAGCGGTGGATGCGCTCGTACGACTCGGCGATGACGGCCTTGACGCCGAGCAGCGCGGTGCCCTTGGCGGCCCAGTCGCGGGACGAGCCGGAACCGTACTCCTTGCCGGCCAGGACGACCAGCGGGATGCCCTGCTCGATGTAGTTGCGGGAGGCGTCGTAGATGAACGACACCGGCGCGCCCTCGACGGTGAAGTCGCGGGTGTAGCCGCCCTCGGTGCCCGGCGCGATCTGGTTGCGCAGGCGGATGTTGGCGAACGTGCCGCGGATCATGACCTCGTGGTTGCCTCGGCGGGAGCCGTAGGAGTTGAAGTCACGACGCTCCACACCGTGCTCGGTGAGGTACTTGCCGGCCGGGGTGTCGGCCTTGATGGCACCGGCCGGGGAGATGTGGTCGGTGGTGACCGAGTCGCCCAGCTTGGCGAGGACGCGGGCGCCGGTGAAGTCGGTGACCGGGGTGGTCTCCATCGTCATGCCCTCGAAGTACGGGGGCTTGCGGACGTAGGTCGACTGCGCGTCCCACTCGAAGGTGTTGCCGGTCGGGATCGGCAGCGCCTGCCACTGGGCGTCGCCCGCGAAGACGTCCTGGTAGGACTTGTTGAACATGTCCTCGCCGATGGCGTTGGCCACGACGTCGTTGACCTCGGCCTCGGAGGGCCAGATGTCCTTCAGGAAGACCGGGTTGCCGTCCTGGTCGATGCCCAGGGCGTCACGCGTGATGTCCACCTTCATGGAGCCCGCGAGGGCGTACGCGACGACCAGCGGCGGGGAGGCCAGGTAGTTCATCTTGACGTCGGGGTTGATCCGGCCCTCGAAGTTCCGGTTGCCGGAGAGGACCGAGGTGACCGCGAGGTCGTGGTCGTTGACGGCCTTGGAGACCTCCTCCGGCAGCGGGCCGGAGTTGCCGATGCAGGTGGTGCAGCCGTAGCCGACGAGGTTGAAGCCGACCTTGTCGAGGTACGGGGTGAGGCCCGCCTTGTCGAAGTAGTCGGTGACGACCTTCGAGCCCGGGGCGAGGGTGGTCTTGACCCACGGCTTGCGGGTCAGGCCCTTCTCGACCGCCTTCTTGGCCACCAGCGCGGCGGCGACCATGACGTACGGGTTGGAGGTGTTGGTGCAGGAGGTGATCGCGGCGACCGTCACGGCACCGTGGTCGATCTCGTACGTCGAACCGTCGGGGGCGGTGACGGTGACCGGGTTGGACGGAGCACCGTTCGGGGCGACGGCCGGGGCGTCGGAGGCCGGGAAGGACTCCTGGCCCGCCTCGTCCACGCTGTCGACGTAGTTGCGGACGTCCTGCTTGAACTGCTCGGCGGCGTTGGCGAGGACGATGCGGTCCTGCGGACGCTTCGGGCCGGCGATGGAGGGGACGACCGTGGAGAGGTCGAGCTCCAGCTTCTCGGAGAAGTCCGGCTCGGCCTTCGGGTCCAGCCAGAGGCCCTGCTCCTTGGCGTACGCCTCGACCAGCGCCAGCTGCTGCTCCGAACGGCCGGTCAGCTTCAGGTACTTGATGGTCTCGCCGTCGATCGGGAAGATCGCGGCGGTGGAGCCGAACTCCGGCGACATGTTGCCGATGGTGGCGCGGTTGGCGAGGGAGGTGGCGGCGACGCCCTCTCCGTAGAACTCGACGAACTTGCCGACGACGCCATGCTTGCGGAGCATCTCGGTGATGGTCAGCACGAGGTCGGTGGCGGTGGTGCCGGGGGTGAGCTCACCGGTGAGCTTGAAGCCGACGACGCGCGGGATGAGCATCGAGACCGGCTGACCGAGCATCGCGGCCTCGGCCTCGATGCCGCCGACGCCCCAGCCCAGCACACCGAGGCCGTTGACCATGGTGGTGTGCGAGTCGGTGCCGACGAGGGTGTCGGGGTAGGCCTGGCCGTTACGGACCATGACCGTGCGCGCCAGGTGCTCGATGTTCACCTGGTGGACGATGCCGGTGCCGGGCGGGACGACCTTGAAGTCGTCGAAGGCGGTCTGGCCCCAGCGCAGGAACTGGTAGCGCTCGCGGTTGCGGCCGTACTCCAGCTCGACGTTCTGCGCGAAGGCCTCGTTGGTGCCGAACTTGTCGGCGATGACGGAGTGGTCGATGACCAGCTCGGCCGGGGAGAGCGGGTTGACCTTCGCGGGGTCGCCGCCGAGCTCCTTCACGGCCTCACGCATGGTGGCGAGGTCCACGACACAGGGCACGCCGGTGAAGTCCTGCATGATCACGCGGGCCGGCGTGAACTGGATCTCCTGCGACGGCTGGCCCTGCGAGTCCCACCCGCCGAGGGCGCGGATGTGGTCGGCGGTGATGTTCGCGCCGTCCTCGGTGCGGAGCAGGTTCTCCAGCAGCACCTTCAGGCTGTACGGAAGGCGGGCCGAGCCTTCCACCTTGTCCAGCCGGAAGATCTCGTACGACTCGTCGCCCACCTGCAGCGTGCTGCGGGCGTCGAAGCTGTTCGCCGACACGACAGTCTCCTTCTTTGATGTGCGCGTTCCCACCGCATCCTGCCGCCACGACGTCTTGGCCGATCCGCTAAGGTAAGGCTAAGTTAGGTAACCCTTAGTGCCAGACCGATGAGGGCGTGCGGCTGCGGTACGCCTCGGCAGATATCTCGATGTCGAGATAACTCTAGTACATGTGGGCGGGATGGTCATGCCCGGCCCGCCGCGATCTGCCATGCCCGCACACGTTCCGGGTATCCGATACGGAACGAAAGGAGGCACGGATGCCCCTCACGTTCCGCAAGAGTTTCCGGATCCTGCCGGGGGTGCGACTGAACATCAACCGGCGCTCCTGGTCCCTCACCACCGGCGGCAGGCACGGTCCGCGACACACCCGCAGCAGCACAGGACGTCGTACGACATCAGTGGATTTGCCCGGACCCTTCGGGTGGCGTCGTACCCGTACCACCAGGCGGCGTTGACGGTCCGTCACCCGAATGGCCCCCTCAACGGGCGCCATCTCATATCTGAGATAACCTCAACCTCATGGCAGACGACTACCTCGTACGCATCGGCAAGCTCATCCGTGACGCCCGGCAACACCGGGGCTGGACGCAGTCACAACTCGCCGAGGCGCTCGGCACCAGTCAGAGTGCGGTGAACCGCATCGAACGGGGCAACCAGAACATCAGCCTTGAGATGATTGCCCGCATCGGTGAGGCGCTGGACAGCGAAATCGTCTCTCTGGGTTACGCGGGCCCGATGCATCTGCGGGTGGTCGGTGGCCGTCGGCTGTCCGGCTCCATCGACGTGAAGACCAGCAAGAACGCGTGTGTGGCACTGCTGTGCGCCTCGCTGCTCAACAGCGGGCGCACGGTGCTGCGTCGGGTGGCGCGCATCGAGGAGGTGTACCGCCTGCTGGAGGTGCTGGGCTCGATCGGGGTCCGCACCCGCTGGATCAACGACGGGGTCGACCTGGAGATCGTGCCGCCGGCCGAGCTGGAGCTGGAGGCGATCGACGCCGAGGCGGCCCGCCGTACCCGCTCGATCATCATGTTCCTCGGTCCGCTGCTGCACCGTATGGACCGCTTCAAGCTGCCGTACGCGGGCGGTTGCGACCTGGGCACCCGGACCATCGAGCCGCACATGATCGCCCTGCGGCGCTTCGGTCTCGACATCGCCGCCACCGAGGGGCTGTACCACGCCCAGGTGGACCGGTCCGTCTCCCCGGTGCGGCCGATCGTGCTGACCGAACGCGGGGACACGGTAACCGAGAACGCGCTGCTGGCCGCCGCGCGGCACGACGGCGTCACCGTCATCCGCAACGCGTCCTCCAACTACATGGTCCAGGACCTCTGCTTCTTCCTGGAGGCGCTCGGCGTCAAGGTCGAGGGCATCGGCACCACCACGCTCACCGTGCACGGCATGCCGACCATCGACGTCGACGTGGACTACTCCCCCTCCGAGGACCCGGTCGAGGCGATGAGCCTGCTGGCCGCCGCCGTGGTGACGGAGTCGGAACTGACCGTGCGTCGCGTGCCGATCGAGTTCCTGGAGATCGAGCTCGCGGTGCTGGAGGAGATGGGCCTCGACCACGACCGGTCGGCGGAGTACGTCGCCGACAACGGCCGTACCCGGCTGGTGGACCTCACCGTCCGGCCCTCCAAGCTGGAGGCGCCGATCGACAAGATCCACCCGATGCCGTTCCCGGGCCTGAACATCGACAACGTCCCGTTCTTCGCGGCCATCGCCGCCGTCGCGCAGGGTAAGACCCTCATCCACGACTGGGTCTACGACAACCGGGCCATCTATCTCACGGACCTCAACCGCCTCGGCGGCAGGCTGCAGTTGCTCGACCCGCACCGCGTCCTGGTCGAGGGCCCCACCCGCTGGCGCGCCGCCGAGATGATGTGCCCGCCGGCCCTGCGCCCCGCCGTCGTCGTCCTGCTGGCGATGATGGCGGCGGAGGGCACGTCCGTGCTGCGCAACGTGTACGTCATCAACCGGGGCTACGAGGATCTGGCCGAGCGGCTCAACTCCGTGGGGGCGCAGATCGAGATCTTCCGGGACATCTGACCGGACGGATCAGAGCAGCTTGTCCTTCGCCTTGTAGTAGGCGCCGCCGAACGGCAGGAACCAGGGGGTGCCGTTGTAGAAGGGGACGGGGACCTTGGGGAAGCCGAGGCCGCGCAGGGGGTTGGCCTCGGGCTTCCCGTCCATCATCTCGGCGATTGCGCGGCCCATGTAGGTGGCCATCTGGACGCCGTGGCCGCAGTAACCCATGGAGTAGTACAGGCCGTTGATGTCGCCCGCGTGCGGGATGCGGTCCCAGGAGAAGCCGACCGTGCCGCCCCACACGTAGTCGATCCGCACCCCGGCCAGCTGCGGGAAGATCTCCGTCATCTCCCGCTTGAGGATGTCACCGCTCTTGACGTCGGAGGCCGGGTTGGAGGGGGCGAAGCGGGCCCGGCCGCCGAAGGCGAGGCGGTTGTCCGGGGTGAGGCGGACGTAGTGGCCGACGTTCTTGTGGGCGACCAGCAGACGGCCGTTCGGGATGAGCTCCTTGGCGCGCGCCTCCCCCAGCGGCTCGGTGACGATGATGAAGCTGCCGACGTTGATCAGCCGCTTGCGGAACCACGGCATCGACTTGTCGGTGTAGGCGTCCGTCGCCGCCATGACCTGCTTGGCGCGGATGGTGCCGTGCAGGGTCTCCACCACGAAGCCGCCGCCGGGGAGGCGGGTGAGGCCGGTGGCGGCGTTGCGCTCGTGGATCTCGGCGCCGGCACGCTCGGCGGCGTCCGCCAGGCCGCCGACGAACTTGCCCACGTGCAGGCCCGCGCTGAGCGGGTCGAGCAGGGCGCCGTGGTAGTAGTCCGTGCCGAGCTCGGCCCGCAGTTCGCTCTTGCTCAGGACGACCGTCTCGTGGCCGAAGTTGTCGGCCAGGTCGCGCTGCTTGGCCCGCAGGCCCTCGAAGTGCCCGGGCTTGCAGACCGCGCCCAGGCGCCCGGAGCGGTTGAAGTCGCAGTCGATGCGCTCCGTTCGAGTGAGCTCCTCGACTACGTCGACCGCCTCGCGGAAGGCGTTGTACAACTCACGGGCGCGCTCCTGGCCGTAGCGCTTGCGGGCCTCCGCGGGGGCGATGGTGATGCCCTGGGTGCACATGCTGCCGTTGCGCCCGGAGGCCCCTGAGCCGACCTTGTCCTTCTCGACGAGGACGACCCTGGCCCCCTTGCGGGCGGCGTGGTAGGCGGTGGACAGCCCGGTGAGACCGCCGCCGATCACCACCACGTCCGCCTCGTCGGGCAGGTCCTTGCCGGAGCGGTCGGGCAGGGCGGGGGCTGTGTCCAGCCAGTAGGGGATCTGCTTCATGGCGTGCGTCCTCACATCCGTACGAAGGTTCAGCAGCCGAGGAGCTTCGGCAGACCGGACAGGTCGGGCAGCTCGTCGTACGGCTGGTAGTCGGAGCTGCCCAGGCGGCCGTAGCGGTTGATCCACACCCGGCGCTTCAGGCCGAGGTCGCGGGTCGGGATGTGGTCGTACTCCCAGCCCTGGGCGGTGTGGATGACCTGGGACGGCTCGACGCCCATGGTCTTGAAGGCGTACTCGAAGGTCTGGCGGTCCGGCTTGTAGGCGCCGGCTTGCTGGGCGGTGATGACGTAGTCGAACTCGACGCCGATGTTCTCGACGTTCCGCGCGATCAGGTTGTCGTCGGTGTTGGAGATGATGGCGATCTCGTACTTCGTCTTCAGCCGGCGCAGCGCGTCCGGGACCTCCGGCCAGGGACCGAAGGTGGGGACGGCCTCGACGAGTGCGTCACCGTCGGACTCGCGGTACTCCAGGCCGTGCAGGCGCATGGCGTTGCGCAGGCTGGAGTGCAGGATCTCGTGGTACGGGCGGTAGGCCTCCAGGACGGCCTGGAACCGCATGACGCGGAAGTCGTCGAGGAACTCGTCGACGTCCAGGTTGTCCAGGTCCAGCCGGTCCTCGATGGCCTTCAAGGTCGTGGGGGCGAGCTCGAAGTTGATCAAGGTCGCATAGGCGTCGAAGGTGACGATCTCTCGCATGGTGTTCGCCTCAGTCTCGCGGTTTCCGGATTTCCAGGGGGTGGGACGGGGTGGGGGCTTCAGACGACGCGCTCGCCGGGGGCGACGATCGCGTCCAGTGCGGCCAGGTCGGCCGGGTCGGGGATCCAGTCGGCCGCCGCCGCGTTGGCGGTGACCTGCTCGGGGGTCATGGCGCCGCAGATGACGGAGCCGACGGCGGGGAGGGCGGCCAGTGCGCCGACGGCGACCTGGAGGAGGGTCAGGCCGCGTTCGGCGCCGTACGCGGTGAGCGCCTCGGCCTTGTCGAGGGCCGCGTCGGTGAGCCAGCCCTGCCGCCAGGACAGGCGGCTGCCGGGCGGGGGCTGTTCGCCGCGCCGGTACTTGCCGCTGAGCAGGCCGTTGGCCAGCGGGTAGTACGGCAGCAGGCCGACGCCGTGGCGCAGGCAGGCCGGGATCAGGTCCTGCTCCACGCCGCGGTCGAGCAGGTGGTAGCGGGCCTGGGTGGAGACGAAGGCGGCGGTGAGGTCCTCGGCGGGGAGGTTGGAGCAGCCGATGTACCGGATCTTGCCCTCGTCGACCAGCTCTCGGAGCGCGGCGACCGTCTCCTCCAGCGGGGTGACGCCGTCCGGCTCGTGGTACTGGTACAGGTCGATCCGGTCGGTGCCCAGGCGGCGCAGCGATGCCTCGACGGTGTATCGGAGGTAGGCGCGTGCGCCGCGCGGCCCGTACAGGTCCGCGTCCCGGCCCATCTCCATACCGAACTTGGTGGCCAGCACGACCTCGTCGCGGCGCCCCTTGAGGGCGGCGCCGAGCAGTCGTTCGCCGTCGCCACGCCCGGTGCCGCTCTCCCCGACCCCGCCGTACATGTCGGCGGTGTCGAAGAGGGTGATCCCGGCGTCGAGGGCGGCGTGGACGACGGCCTTGGTGCCGTCCTCGTCGAGGCGGCTGCCGAAGTTGTTGCCGCCCACCCCCACCACGGAGACGGCCGGGCCGCGTTCACCG
Source organism: Streptomyces sp. 4N124 (assembly GCF_052245395.1). Classification (NCBI taxonomy): domain Bacteria; kingdom Bacillati; phylum Actinomycetota; class Actinomycetes; order Kitasatosporales; family Streptomycetaceae; genus Streptomyces; species Streptomyces sp. 4N124. The sequence goes on along the minus strand of NZ_JBQQBS010000012.1, from coordinate 71,949 downwards.
AGCGTGCGGTATCTCATGACCGGTTCCCGAAGCCGATGCAGACGTTCTTGGTCTGCGTGTAGCTGTCGAGTGCCGCAAGGCCCTTCTCGCGGCCCCAGCCGCTGTGCTTGTAGCCGCCGAAGGGGAGTTCCACGCCGGTGCCGACGCCGGTGGCGTTGACGTAGACCTGGCCGGCCCGGATGCCCTCGGCCAGGCGCATCGCCTTGTCGATGTCGCGCGTCCAGACATACGAAGCGAGGCCGTACGGGCTGTCGTTGGCGATGTCCAGGGCCTCGTCGGCGTCGTCGAACTCGATGACGGTGATGACGGGGCCGAAGATCTCCTCGCGGGCGCACCGGGCCTGGTTGTCCAGTCCGGTCAGGACCGTCGGCTCCACGAAGTAGCCGTCGGCCAGCTCGGGGTCCGAGGGAGCGCCTCCGCCGGCCCGTGCCACGGCACCCTCCTCGCGGGCCAGGTCCAGATAGCCGAGGACCCGGTCGCGCTGCCGGGCGGCGACCAGCGGGCCGATGTCCGGGTCGGTGAGCCCCGGGCCGACGCGCAGATCGGCGGCGTACGCCACCAGCTTGTCGAGGAACTCCTCGGCGCCGCGCTGGAGCAGCAGCCGGGTGCCGGCCGAGCAGGTCTGGCCGGCGTTGCCGAAGGCCGAGGCCGCGACGGCGGTCAGCGCCAGGTCGAAGTCGGCGTCGGCGAAGACGACGACCGGGGACTTGCCGCCCAGCTCGGTGACGGAGGGCACCACGTTGGCCGCGGCGGCCTGGGCGACCTTGATGCCGGTCGGCACCGAGCCGGTGAAGGTGACCTGGTTGATGTCCGGGTGTCCGGCCAAGGCCGCACCCGTCTCGCCGTCGCCGGGGACGACGTTCAGGACGCCCGGCGGAAGACCGCACTCCAGGGCGATCCTGCCGATCTCCAGCGGAGTGAGCGGCGCTTCGGGCGACGGCTTGAGCACCACCGTGCAGCCTGCGGCCAGTGCCGGGGCGGAGCCCCTCGCGGTGTTCTGGAGCGGGTAGTTGAACGGGATGATCTGGCCGGAGACGCCGATCGGCTCACGGACCGTGTAGTCGATCAGGCCGGGGCCGAGAGGGATCGTCGTGCCGCCGAGCTTGTCGGCGATGCCCGCGTAGAACTCGAAGTAGCGTGCCGCCGCCTCGACATCGGCCTTGGCCTGGCGGAGCGGTTTGCCGACGTCCTGGCTCTCCAGGCGGGCCAGCCGTTCGCCCTGGTAGCGGATGGCCTCGGCGATCCGGTAGAGGATCCGTCCCCGGTCGGCGGCCCGCATGCGGGCCCACTCGGGGGAGGTGAGGGCCGAGCGCGCCGCCGCCACCGCCTGGTCCACGTCCGCCTTGCCCGCCAGCGCCACCTGGGCGATGGTCGTCCCGTCGGACGGGTCGAGGACCGCGAAGGAGCGACCGTCGGCGGCAGGCACCTGCTTGCCGTCGATCAGCAGCTCGGTCAGTCGCAGTTCGCCGGTCATGGCCGCATCTCCCCCAGGACCTCACCGAAGATGACGACCTCGTCGCCCGGGCGGACCGTACGGATCCGGCGGACCCAGAGCACGATGCCCTCCTGCGGGGCCGTCACCTCCTCCAGGATGTTGCCGTAGTGGTCGGTGATGGTGGCGATCAGGTCGCCTTCCTTGCAGGTCTCCCCCGGGTCGGCGCGGGCGACGAAGAAGCCGCCGGAGGCGGAGCGGGCGAAGGTGCCGGAGACGGTGGTGTAGGTGTCCCGGAACTCCGCCTCGCCGTCGGTCATGCCGAGGCTGCGCAGGATGTTGCGGATCGAGTTCATGTGGTGCTCGACGTTGGTCTCGCGGTAGGTGGCGCCACCGCACTCGATGGTGATGGCCGGCTTGCCGGCCGCGAGGACGGGGTGGCGGACCGTGCCGCCCCACTTGCCGCCCTTCCACACCAGCTCGTGCCCGGCGGCGAGGGCGAGGTCCGTCGCCAGGTCCTCGTAGCCGCCCTGGAGGATGACCAGCGGGGCGATCTCGCCGTAGGCGCCACCGGTGTGCAGGTCGACCACGGCGTCGACGGCGGGGACGACCTGCTCGACGAAGGTGGCGGCCAGACGCTGCGAGTACGAGCCCTCGGCGTCGCCTGGGAAGATGCGGTTGAGGTTGAGGTGGTCGATGCCGCTGGCGCGGGCGGCCGCCTCGAAGGCAGGGGTGTTCATGCAGGGGATACCGACGACGGTGCCGCGCAGGGTGGCCGGGTCGATCTCGGCCAAGGCTCGCCGGATGGCTTCCTGGCCGTCGTACTCGTCGCCGTGCACGCCCGCGTCCACGCACAGGACCGGGCCGTCCTGGACGCCGTTGACGACGATCAGCGGGATGCCCAGCTCCACGCCGTAGCTGCTGGTACCGACCGGGATGAGGCCCTGGGCTCGCTCGCCGGGGGCGACGGTCAGTGGACCGATGGAGTACATGTCGTTCCTTTCCGAAACGTGGATCAGATGCGGGCGGACGCCTCGGCGAGGGTCTGCGCGAGGATGTCGGCGATCGCATCGAGAAGGGCGCGGTCGCTGATCAGCGGGGGCGCGATCTGGACCAGTGGCGCGGACCGGTTGTAGACGCGGGCGAGGAGGCCGGCCTCGCGCAGCCGGCGCGGGATCAGGTCGGCGATCAGATCGGCGCGGGCGGTGTCGCTGAAGCCGCCGCCGTCGAGGTCGCCGACGAGCTCGCAGGAGTAGAAGAACCCGGTGCCCCGGACGTCGCCGACGATCGGCAGGTCCACGAGCGTGTTCATGCGCGCCGCGAGATGGTCCTGGAGGCCGCGGACGTTCTCCAGGATCCGGTCCCGCTCCATGATCTCCAGGTTGCGCAGGGCGATGGCCGCGCTGAGCGGGTGTCCGGCGAAGGTGTAGCCGTGGTTGAGGACGGCGCCGGGCTGATTGATGACCTCAACTACACGACCACTGACCAGAGTTGCCCCCATGGGGGCGTATCCGGCCGTGATGCCCTTGGCGACGGTGACGAGGTCCGGGCGGGCGCCGTAGCGGTCACCGCCGAACCACTCCCCCAGCCGGCCGAAGGCGGTGATCACCTCGTCGGCGACGAGGAGGAAGCCGTACCGGTCGGCCAGGGCGCGAAGTCCCTGCCAGTAACCGGTCGGTGGGGTGATGCAGCCTCCGCGGTTCTGTACCGGCTCGGCGATCAGCATCGCGATCGTCTCCGGGCCCTCGGCGAGGATCTCGGCCTCCAGCTCGGCGAGCAGCCGGGCCGTGTACACGCCGTCGTCCGCGAACTCCGGGGCGAGGCCGGAGCGGTTGGTGTTCGACACGAACCGGGTGTCGATCGCGGGCGGGCCGTACGGCTCCGTCAGACCGGGGTCGTCGGTGAGGGACAGCGTGCCGATGGTCAGCCCGTGGTAGGCACCGCGCCGGGCGATGGCCTTCACCCGGCCCGGCTCCCCGCGCAGGGCGTGGTAGCGGCGGGCGATCTTCCAGGCGGTCTCGACGGCTTCGGCGCCGCCGCTCGAGAAGAAGGTGTGCTCGATGTCGACGGGGGCGATCCGGGAGAGCCGTTCGGCGAGTTCGATCGCCGTGGGGTGCGCGGAGGAAGTCCACAGTGGGCTGTAGCAGAGCTCGCGCAGTTGCCGTTCGGCGGCCTCGGCGAACTCGGGGCCGTAGGAGTAGCCGAGTTGGCAGCAGTACAACCCTGACAGGCCGTCGATGTAGCGCCTGCCGTCCGCGTCGTCGACGTACGGGCCCTCTCCCCGCCGGACGACGAGCAGGTTCTCGCCCTCGGGGCCGAGCGAGCCGTTGGGGGTCATGTTGAGCAGCAGGTGTCTGGCCGCGGTGGCGGACAGTTCACCGGCCGGGGTGCGGGTGCCGGTGGTCATTCGGGGTCACTCCCGGTGGGCAGGCGCATGGCGGGCTCCGTCGGCAGCAGACCGTCCTGCTTGCCGGAGCCGCCGAGCCGGCGTACGGCGGCGACCAGGGCGAGGGCCTGGACGGCGACCGCGATGAGCACCGCGCTGATGGCCGTCACCGACGGGTCGACGTCGAACTGAAGGACGTTGAAGACCTGGACGGGCAGGGTCACGGTGTCCACCGAGGACAGGAACATGGAGATGAAGAACTCGTCGAAGCTGGTGATGAAGGAGAAGATCGCGGCGGCGATCATGCCGGGCATGGCCAGCGGGAACGTGATGCGCCGGGCGACCGTGAGGCGGCTCGCGCCCATGCTGGCCGCCGCGTCCTCCAGCCGTTCGTCGATGCCCTTCAGCGTGGCCATGAGGATCATCACGGCGATCGGTGCGGCGAGCACGGTGTGGCCGAGGGCGATGGCGATCGGGCTGCCGAGCATCGCGGCCGGCTCGAAGAGCAGGAACAGGCCGAGGGCGATGACGACTTGGGGGATCACCAGCGGGGCGAGGACGAGGCCGTAGACCGCCGAGCGCAGCGGCAGGTCGCTGCGGACCAGCGCGGTCGCCGCCGTGATGCCCAGGACGAGCGAGAACACGGTGGTCAGGGAGGCGACCAAGGCGCTCAGGGAGAGCGCGGCCGGCCACTTGCTGCCGTCGGCGAACAGTGACTTGTACCAGCCGAGCGTCCAGGAGTCCGGCGGGAAGGAGCCGAACGCGTCGCTGCCGAAGGAGGTGACGACGATGAGGACGATCGGCAGGGCGAGGAACAGCAGGATCAGCGTGGAGGCGACGGTCAGGCAGATCCGCCCGGTCAGGGTCGAGCGCAGCGCGATCATGAGATACCTCGATTCTTCGCGGCCTCGGTCAGGACCTTGATGAGCCGCAGCAGGAGCAGACCCGCGAAGGTGAGGAGCAGCAGGATGATGCCGAGCGCGGCGGCGCCGTTCCACTGGCTCTGCTTCATGACCTGTTCGCTGATGAGCGAGGCGACCATGGTCTGCTTCGGGCCGCCCATGAGGGCGGGGGTCAGGTAGTAGCCGAGGCAGAGGATGAAGCACAGGATGCCCGCGTTGACCAGGCCGGGGGCGACCATGGGCAGGTAGACCCGGCGGAAGATCGTCAGTCGTCCGGCGCCCATGCTGGCCGCGGCGGCGGGCAGTCTGCGGTCGATGCCCTTCATGACCGCGTACAGCAGCAGCACGGTGTACGGCAGCATCACCGAGGTGGTGCCGATGACCACGCCCAGCTCGTTGTAGAGCATCTGGAACGGGGCGCCGGGGACGTCCAGGTCCGTCAGGGCGTTGTTGATGACGCCGTGTTCACCGAGCAGGATGATCCAGCCGTAGGTCCGCACCAGCGCGCTGATGAAGTGCGGCACGATGACGATGACCATCACCAGGCCCGCCCACAGCGGCTTGAGCCGGGAGACGGCGGCGGCCAGCAGGAACCCGATGACCAGGCTCAGCAGCGAGGTCTCGGCGGAGATCCGCAGCGTGGTGAGGAGGACCTCCAGGTTGGAGCCCTGGAGTGCGTCCGTGTACCAGTGCAGCGTCCAGCCGCCGTCCTCGCCCTTGAAGCTGAGGAGCAGGGTGCTGAAGATCGGGAAGACGAACAGCACCAGCAGATAGATGACGACGGGGGCGGCGTTGAGCAGCCCGAAGCGGGTGCGGCGCTCGGACAGGGCGCGGCGCAGCCGTCCCTTGCGGGGGGTGGGGGTCGCGGGGCCCGGGGCCGGGGGTACGGGGGCGAGGACGGTTCCGGCCATGCTCATCCGCCTCCTTCGACCGCGAAGACGCTGACGTCGTCGGGGTGGGCGGTCAGGCTGACCTGCTCGCCGAGGACCGGGGCCTTTCCGGCCGGGAGTTCCAGCCGTACGACACCGGTGTCGGCGCCGGTGTCGGCGTCGCCCGCCGGGCGGACCGTGACGCGGACTAGGGTGCCGACGTAGGTGACCGTCTCCACGGTCCCGGTACAGAACCCGTCGCCGGGCGTACACAGTCCGAGCCGGCCGGGCTGGACCGCGGCGCGTACCCGCGCTCCCTCCGCTCCCGACTGCGGGCGGGCCTTGAGCAGGCCTCCGGTGTCGAGCCGTACGAGGGTCTGCTCGGACGTCTGCTGCTTGACCGTGCCGGGGAGGAAGTTGGCAGCGCCGAGGAAGTCGGCGACGAACGGGGTGCCGGGGCGCTCGAAGAGTTCACGCGGGGTGTCGAACTGGTCGATCCGCCCGTCCCGCATCACCGCGATCCGGTCGGACAGGACCAGCGCCTCCTCCTGATCGTGCGTCACATAGATGACGGTCAGGCCGAGTTCCTGCTGGATGCGCTTGATCTCGGTCTGGAGCTGGTCGCGCAGCTTCTTGTCGAGGGCGCCGAGCGGCTCGTCCATGAGGATGACCGGGGGCCGGTAGACCAGGGCCCGGCACAGCGCGACGCGCTGCTGCTGGCCGCCGGACAGTTCGCGCGGCCGGCGGCGGGCCATCGCGGAGAGTCCGGCCATCTCCAGGGTCTCGCCGACCCGGCGGCGCAGCTCCGCCTTGGGGACGTCGCGCAGTTGCAGCGGGAAGGCGACGTTCTCCCACACCGTCATGTGCGGGAAGAGCAGGTACTGCTGGAAGACGAAGCCGAGACCGCGCTTCTGCGGGGCCAGCCGGGTCACGTCACGGCCGCCGGCGACGATGCTGCCGGAGTCCGGTTCGCAGAACCCGGCGATCATCATCAGGGTGGTGGTCTTGCCGGAGCCGGAGGCCCCCAGGAAGGTGACGAACTCGCCGCCCGCTATCTCCATGGAGACGGTGTCGACAGCGGTCACGCCGCCGTAGGTCTTGCGCAGATCGGTGACGGAGAGGGGCTTTCCGGTGCCGGTGCCCGACGGCGTGGAGAGCGCCGGGGACGACTGGGGCTGGGACTTCACGTGCAGCTCAGGCATTGACCCACTCCTGCCAGCGCTTGGACACGGCGGCCTCGTTCTTGATCCACCACTCGACGTCCAGGTCGAACCCGGACTTCAGGTGCTCGGGCGAGCTGGCCAGGTTGCCGGCGGCGGCCGGGGAGAGCTTCTTGTAGGCGGCGGGCACGACCGGCGCCATCGGGTAGAGCTCGGCGTAGGCGGCCTGGATGTCGGGCCGCAGCGCGAAGTCGATCAGCTGGTAGGCGGCGTCGGGGTTGGCCGCGCCCTTGGGGACGCAGAAGCCGTTGCTCTGCCGGCGGGCGCCGTTCCACTGGTACGCCATCGGCGAGCCGCCCTTGATCAGAGCGTCGAGCCGGCCGTGCCAGACACTGGTGGCGACGACCTCCTTGCGGCCCAGCAGCAGGCCGGGGAGGGCACCGGTGTCCCAGTACTTGCGGACGGATCCCTTGACGTTGTCGAGGGACTTGAAGGCGCGCTCCACGTCGAGCGGATACAGCTTGTCCAGGGGCACTCCGTCGGCGAGGAGCGCGAACTCCAGCTCGGGCAGGTCGGCGTCGCGGGCCTGGAGGGCGCGGCTGCCGGGGAAGGCCTTGGCGTCCCAGAAGTCCGCCCAGCTCGCGGGCTTCTTCCCGTCGAAGGAATCCGTGCGGTACGCCATGACGCTGGCCCAGTAGTTCTTGCCGACGCCGTGGGTCATCAACAGGGAGTCGGCGATGCCCGCGTTCTTGGCGTTCTTCAGCCGGTCGTAGTCGAGCGCCTCGGTGGCGTCCTCGTCCTTGAAGCGCACCACGTCGGCCATCGAGGTGTCGATCAGGTCGAACTGCGGGCGGCCCTGCTGGATCTGGGCGAGCAGCTGGGCGTACGCGATGTTCACCACCTTGATCTGGATGCCGGTCTCCTTGGTGAACGCGTCGTAGACCGCCTTCTGGTTGGCGTCGCCGTAGGTGCCACCGCTGTTGCGGACGACGAGCGTCTTTGAGTTCTTGCCATCGCCGCCGCCGACGGACCGGCTGGTGCCGGTGCCGCAGGCGCTGAGGGCGGACGCGGTGGCGAGACCCGCCGTGACTCCGCCGACTCCGCGCAGGAAGAGCCGGCGGTCTATCCGGGCGCCACGCGGCGGAGCCGCATTTCGGTTCGTCATCGGGTGCCTCCTGGGGTGGGACTGCTGGGGAAGGGGGGACGGGGGGCGCTGCGTGCGGGGGGTGAGGGCGGTGAGGGCGCTGCGTGCGGGGACGGTGAGGGCGCTATGTGCGGGGGGCCGTCTCGTCGGATCCGCGTCCCGCGCCAGGGGTGCGGAGGGTGTCGGCCCGCGCGGCCGTGTCGGGGTCCCACGGGACGGCGAGGGCGGCGAGTTCGGCGCCGGGGGCGACGGTGAGACCGTGCATGCCGTAGAAGATCCGCCCGTCGGCCGGGGCGTGGACGGTGTGCTCCGTGCCGTCGGTCGGGTCGACGATGCGACCGAGGAGGTCGCCCTCGGCGACTTCGCCGATGACGTCGGCGTCGAAGGAGAACTCCGGGTACCACAGGCCGGTGGCCTCGGCGGTGACACCGGCCGACCAGACCCATTGCCGGATCGGCGCCGGGGCGGAGCCGTCCTGGTCGAGGACGCCCAAATGGCGCAGTGCCTTCAGCAGGCCGTCGACGCGGCGGAGGGCAGTGGCCTCGTCCCGCTGGCCGAGCTGTCCCACCTCGACGAGGACCGCCGAGATGCCCCGGCGGGCGGCGGCCGCGTGGCTGTTGCCGCCGTCTGCGGTCAGTCCGAGGAGGACGTCCTCGATGCCGAAGGAGCCTGCCAGCTCGGCCGTCGCCTTGTCGAGGTCCGGATCACCGGTGAGGCGGTAGCCGACGAAGTCCCGCAGCACCTGGTCGATGCCGCCGCAGTGGAGGTCGGCGTAGACGTCGGCGCCGTCGAGCAGGTGGGTGAAGAGCCAGGCGGCCAGCCGCTCGGTGGGGCCGCCGGCCGGGTCGCCGGGAAAGACGCGGTTGAGGTTCACGCCGTCGACCGGGGAGATGTTGAGCCGGCCCTGGTAGACGGCGGGCGGGTTGGCGACGGGGCAGATGATCACCTGCCCGTGCACCTCGCCGGGTTCCAGCCGGTCCGCCAGGCGTACGACGGCGTCGATGGGCGTGAACTCGCCGCCGTGCACGCCGGCGGTGATGACGACCCGGGGGCCGGGGCGGGCGCCGTTGACCAGGGTCAGCGGAATGTCGACGGTGAGGGTGCCGAGGTCGGCCTGGACCGTGCCGCGGGCCTTGGTGCCGGGCCGGGCCTCCAGGGCGCCGACGGCGAGCGTCGCGTCGTTCATGCTCATGCCTCCGTACGGCCGACGGTGGAGAGGAAGTCGATGGACTGGGGCGAGGTGCCGTCCAGCGCCAGGTCTGCGGCGATGTCGCCGAAGGCGGGCGAGAGCTTGAAGCCGTGGCCGGAGAAACCGGCGAGCAGGATCACGTTCTCGGCGCCGGGCAGGGGGCCGACCAGGGGGCGGCTGCTCTCGGTGTAGCCCTCCATGTAGACGGAGAGCCGGGTCGGGTCCGGGTGCAGGTCGGGCAGGTAGCGGCCGATCAGCTCGCTGAAGATCTCCAGCTCCTCGGGCCGCACCGTCCGGTCCAGCTGGTTCGGGTCGCCGACGGGGCGGTGCAGGGCGCGGGAGAGGCCGAGCTTGACGGAGATGCCGTCCGGGGAGGGTAGCCCGTAGCAGTGGGTGGGTGCCGTACGGATGAAGGCGGGGCGCTCCTCGCCGAACCAGGCGTCGGGGGTGGTGGGCACGTACCAGGCGCTGACCACGCGGCGTACGTCCACCTCCCAGGGCAGGTCGGGCAGCAGGTCGTTGACCCAGGGGCCCGGGGTGACGACGGCCGTGTCGAAGTGCTCGCTGCCGGCGTCGGTGCGGATCTCGACGCCGGCCGCGACGGGGACGATCTCGCGGACCGTGCTGTAGCGGTGGATCACCGCGCCCAGCTGCTCGGCGCGGCGGGCGGCGGTCTGGATGGTCAGCTCGGGGCGGATGAAACCTGCGCGGCGGTCGAGCACGGCCGCGTCGCCACTCTCGATGCGGTACTGGGGGAAACGTTTGGCCAGCAGCTCGGCATCGAGCACCTCGTGGTCGAGGTCGTGCTCCGCGATGGACTGCAGGACCGTGTCCATCTGGTGGTGGTCGGTCGGCCCCATCAGCAGGCATCCGGTCAGCCGGCGCAGCTCACGGCCGGTCTCCTGCTGGAGCTGCTCCCACAGGACGTCGGCGTGCTTGAGGAGAGGGACATAGCGGGAGTCCTCGAAGTGCGCGCTGCGGAAGATCCGGGTCTCACCGCCGGCGGCACCGCGGTCGTGGCCGGGGGCGAACCGGTCGTATCCGACGACCTCGGCGCCACGGGCCGCCAGCCGCCAGGCGGCCTGGCTGCCCATCGTTCCGACGCCGACCACGGCGACGCGCTTCCTGGCAGCTGACACAGGACTTTCCTTTCGTAACGCCGGGGCGCATGCTGAGCGCCCGACGTGAGGCTGATCGATTCGAGGCGGTTTGGACGGGGGCCGGGCCTTTCTTCGGGCCTACGGCTCACAGCCGCCGTGTCTCGCGGTGCCGGCCCACTTCGTCGGGATCTTTCCGATCGAGCCGTGCCACATTGTGGAACGCTGTGCTAGAATCTGGCACGAGAATGACAGCGACCCAGAGGGGAGTCAATAGGGTGTCCAGCAGAGATTTCGAGGATTAACGGGGGGAAACCGGATGGAAATGAAGAGCGTCACGAGGTCGCTGCGCATCCTGGAAGCGGTCGCCCAGCATCAGCCGGTCACCGTCGGGGAGTTGACGAAGCTCTTCGGACTCCCGAAGTCGACGGTGCAGCGCACGCTGGTCACGCTGGCCGAGGCGGGGTGGCTGCGGGCCAACCGCAAGGACACCACCCGCTGGGAGATCGGCGCCCGCGTACTCGCCGTACGACCCGCCGCCCTCCAGGGCTCCAGCCTGTTCGCCGCCGCCCGCGAACCCATGATCCGCCTGCGCGACGCGGTGAACGAGACCATCCACCTGTCGGTGCCCGACGCGCTGCAGTGCGTGGTCGTGGTGGACCGCGTCGACTGTGACCACCCCGTGCGGACCTTCCACACCATCGGCGACACCTCGCCGCTGCACGCCACCGCCGTCGGGCGCAGCATCCTCGCCCACCTCCCGAAACAGGACGTCGAGGAACTCATCACGCAGGGACTCGAGCGCTTCAGCGACACGACCCCCGCCGACCCCGACGAGCTGCGCACCGAGCTGGACCGGATCCGCACCGACGGCTACGCGATCAACCGGAACCAGTACCGGCCGGGCGTCTGCGCCCTCGCCGCACCCGTGCTCGACGAGAGCGGAACACCGCTGGCCGCCGTGGCCATCTCGATGCCCGATTCCCGGTACGACGAGGACCGGGCGCCCGAGTGGGGCGGCCTCGTCACCGACACGGCCACGGAGATCTCCGGGCGTCTGCTGGGCGCCTGAAGGCCCGAGAGGCTCCACACCGGCGAGGGCCGGCTCGCACGCGTCGCCGTGGGAGCCGGCCCTTACTGCTGCGCCGATCCACCTCTTTACTCATGCCGCTCATGCCGTATTGTGGAACGCCATGCTAGAATCCGGCACGATCATGCCGTCGACTCCTCCGGAAGGGAGTCACGAGGTGAGCACCAAGAGGCCGCACAACTGACGGGGGCACCGGATGGAAATGAAGAGCGTCACGAGGTCGCTGCGCATCCTGGAAGCGGTCGCCCAGCACCAGCCCGTGACCGTCGGCGAGCTGACGAAGCTCTTCGGACTCCCGAAGTCCACCGTGCAGCGCACCCTGGTCACGCTCAACGAGGCGGGCTGGCTCCGCGCCAACCGCAAGGACACCACCCGCTGGGAGGTCGGCGCCCGGGTGCTGGCCGTACGGCCCGCCGCCCTCCAGGGCTCCAGCCTCTTCGCCGCCGCCCGCGAACCCATGCTCCGGCTCCGGGACACGCTGAACGAGACCATCCATCTCTCCGTGCCCGACGCGCTGCACAGCATGGTCGTCGTCGACCGCATCGACTGCGACCACGCCGTACGGACCTTCCACGCCATCGGCGACACCTCGCCGCTGCACGCCACGGCAACCGGGCACACGGTCCTCGCCCATCTGCCGAAGTCCGAGGTCGACGAATTCGCGACGGGCGCGTTCGAGGGGTACGGCGAGGAGACCATCACCGATCCCGTGGAGCTGCGCGCGGAGTTGCGCCGCGTCAGGGACCGTGGATACGCCGTCAACCACAACCAGTACCTCCAGGGCGTCTGTGCCATCGCGGCACCCGTCCTGGACGGTGACGGCGTGCCGCTGGCCGCCGTGGCCGTCTCCATGCCCGACTCCCGCTTCGAGCCCGGCCGCCTCGCCGAGCTGGGACGGCTGGTGACCGGGACCGCTGCGGAGATCACCGCTCGCCACCTGCACTGAGGGCGCCGGCTGCCGCCGTCACCGCACGGGCACCGCCAGGTACTGGTACTCCAGGAACTCGTCGATCCCGACCCTGCCCCCCTCACGGCCCAGCCCGGACTGCTTGACGCCCCCGAAGGGCGCGGCCGGGTTGGAGACGAGGCCGGTGTTGAGGCCGACCATGCCGACCTCCAAGCGTTCGCTGACGCTGAGGGCGCGGTCCAGGCCCTCGGTGAAGACGTAGCCGACAAGACCCCAGGGGGTGTCGTTGGCCCGGCGGATCACCTCGTCCTCGTCGTCGAAGGTGAGGATCGCCGCGACCGGGCCGAAGATCTCCGTGTCCATCAGGCGGCTGTCGGAGGCGACGTCCATGAGCACGGTCGGCGGGTAGAAGCAGCCCGCCCCTTCGGGTGTACGGCCGCCGACGAGCACCCGGGCGCCGCGCTCCACCGCATCGGCCACCAGTTCCTCGACCTTGGCCCGTCCGACCCGGTCGATCAGCGGGCCGACGTCGACACCGTCCCGGGTGCCGGGGCCCACGACCAGCGCGCCCATGCGCTCGGCCAGCCGCCGACCGAACTCCTCCGCCACGGAGCTGTGGACGAAGAAGCGGTTGGCAGCCGTGCACGCCTCGCCCATGTTGCGCATCTTGGCGACCATCGCGCCGTCGACCGCCTTGTCCAGGTCGGCGTCCTCGAAGACGATGAACGGCGCGTTCCCGCCCAGCTCCATCGAGGTCCGTACGACCGCCTCCGCGCTCTGCGCGAGCAGCAGCCGCCCGACTTGAGTCGAGCCGGTGAAGGAGAGCTTGCGAATCCGCCCGCCGCGCAGGAGCGGTTCGCACACCTCCCCCGCACGGGAGGTGGTGACGACGTTGAGCACGCCGTCCGGCAGCCCGGCCTCCTTGAGGATCGCGGCGAGAGCCAGGCTGGACAGCGGGGTCTGCGGGGCCGGCTTGAGGATCATCGTGCAGCCGGCGGCGATCGCCGGGCCGATCTTGCGCGTCCCCATGGCGAGGGGGAAGTTCCACGGGGTGATCAGCAGACAGGGGCCGACCGGGCGGCGCGAGAGCAGCATGCGGTTGCGGCCGTCGGGCAGGACGCCGTTGCCGCCCTCGACACGGACGGCCTCCTCGGAGAACCAGCGGAAGAACTCGGCCGCGTACGCCACCTCTCCCCTGGCCTCGGCCAGCGGCTTGCCCATCTCGGACGTCATCAAGTGGGCGAGTTCGTCGGTGCGGTCGAGGATGATCTCGTACGCCCGGCGCAGGATCTCGCTACGGGCCCGAGGCGCCGTACGGGCCCACTCCTCCTGAGCCTGGACGGCCGCGTCCTCGGCGAGCCTGGCGTCCTTGGCGCCCGCGTCGGCGACATGGCAGAGGATCTCACCGGTCGCCGGGTCGTCGACGGGCATGGTGGCGCCGTCCGCGGCGTCCACCCAGGCCCCGCCGATGAACAGCTGCGTGGGTGTGTCGGTCATGGGGTTCCTCCTGGTCGAGCGGCTTGATCGGCGGCGGGGTCGAGCAGTTCCGCCAGGTGCAGGGCGCGGATGCCCCGGTCACCGGCGAGGTGGTCGATCTGGGTGGCACAGCTGAAGCCGTCGGCCACGACCACGGTCTGCCCGTCCTGGTCGATGGCGTCGAGGCGTGGCTTCAGGGCCAGGTCGGCGACGGCCATCGAGGTGTCGTAGTGCTGCTCCTCGAAACCGAAGTTCCCGGCGAGTCCGCAGCAGCCCTCGGCCTCGTCGACCTTCCGTACGCCGAGACGGCCGAGCAGGTCGCGGGGGTGGCGGCCCTGGAAGGTGGCGTACTCGTGGCAGTGGGTCTGCAGGACGACGCTGTCCGGCAGTTCCGGTGGGGTCCAGTCCGGCGCGGCGAGGTCGGTCAGGGCGCCGGTGAGGGTGTGGACGCGGGCCGCGACGCGCTGGGCGGCTTCGGTGCCGAGCAGTTCGGGGACGTCACGCTTGAGGGCGGCGGCGCAGCTGGGTTCGGCGACGACGATGGGCCGGTCGTCGCCGTTGTCGAGGTGGGCGACCGTACGGGCCATGATGCGGCGGGCGGTGGACAGTTGCCCGGTGCTGACCCAGGTCAGGCCGCAGCACAGGCCGCCCTGGGCCGTGCAGGGGATGCCGGCGTCGGCGAGCACGCGACTCGCGGCGCCCGCGACCTCGGGGCGGAAGGCGCGGGTGAAGCTGTCGACGAAGAGCAGGGCCTTCGTCGGTACGTCCGTCTTCGCAGCCCGCAGGACCTCGCGCCGTGCGCGCCGGGAGGCGAAGGCCGGAATCCGGCGCTTCGTGGTCACGCCGCCGAGCCGGGCGAGCAGCTTGCCGACCGGTCCGCGCAGCAGCGCGTTGAGGGGGCGGGCGGCGTATCCGGCGAGGGCCGAGGTCAGCGGCAGCCAGCCCAGCGAGTAGTGGGAGCGGGGCCGGAGCCTGCCCTTGTAGTGCTGGTGCAGGAACTCCGCCTTGTACGTGGCCATGTCGACGCCGACCGGGCAGTCGCTGGAACACGCCTTGCAGGACAGGCACAGGTCGAGGGCGTCGCGCACCTCCGTCGAGCGCCAGCCGTCCTGGACCGTTCCGCCGCGCACCATCTCCTGGAGGAGGCGGGCCCGGCCCCGGGTGGAGTCGTTCTCCTCGCCCGTGGCCCGGTAGCTGGGACACATCACGCCGCCCGCGTCGCTGCGGCAGCGGCCGACGCCGACGCAGCGGCGTACGGCGCCGACGAAGCCCTCCTCGTCGTGCGGGAAGGTGAACGTCGTTTCCAGGAGCGGGAGTTGGCGCAGTGCCAGGTCGGCGTCGAGCGGGGCCGGGGCCACGATGACGCCGGGGTTGAGCAGCCCCTCCGGGTCGAAGATCTCCTTGAAGGCGGCGAACGTCCGGATCATGCGGTGGCTGTACATGATCTCCAGCAGCTCACCGCGCGCCCGCCCGTCGCCGTGTTCGCCGGACAGCGTGCCGCCGTGCTCGACGACCAGGGCGGCGGCTTCGGAGAGGAAGCGGCGGGTGGCGGCCCGGCCGGTGTCCGTGGCCAGGTCGAAGTCGATGCGTACGTGGACGCAGCCCGCGCCGAAGTGGCCGTACAGCACGCCGGTCAGGTCGTGGGAGGCCAGTAGTTTGCGGAAGTCCCGCAGGTAGGCGGCCAGGTTCTCGGGCGCGACCGCCGCGTCCTCCCAGCCGGGCCACGATTCGCCCCCGTCCACCAGGCGGGCGGCGAGCCCGGCTCCGTCCTCGCGGACCCGCCACAGCGAACGCCGCTCGGCGGCGCTCTCCACGACCCGTCCGCCGGTCATCCGGCCCTGCGCCTTGAGCACGTCCAGCAGTTCGGCGGCGCGGGCGTCGACCGCCGCCTGGTCGTCGCCGTCGAGCTCGACGTACAGCCAGGCGCGCCCCTCGGGGAGCCCGGTGACGGAGTCCGGTCCGCGCCGGGCGCGCATGGTGGCGACGATCGCCTCGTCCATGCCCTCCACCGCGGTGGGGTTCCAGCGCAGGATCTCCGGTACGTCCTCGGCGGCGTCGACGACATCGTCGTAGCCGAGGGTGAGCAGTGCCGACGCCGGTGCGGTCGCCACCAGGCGGACCGTCGCGGCGGTGACGACCGCGCAGGAGCCCTCGGTGCCGACCAGGGCGCGGGCCATGTCGAAGCCGTGCTCGGGCAGCAGGCGGTGCAGTTGGTAGCCGGAGACCTGGCGCGGGATGCGGCCCAACTCGGTGCGGATGGGCGCCAGGTTGGCGTCGATCAGGCGGTGTACGTCCGCTTCGAGGCGGGCGACCCGGTCTGCGTCCGCGGGGTCCACCGGACGCAGGCCCGTGCGGTCGGCGACGGCTCGCACGCCCTCGGCCGTCACGATCTCCAGTGCCTCGATGTGCGTGCTGGTACGCCCGTGCCGCACCGACCGGTTGCCGCACGCGTCGTTGCCGATCATGCCGCCGAGGGTGCAGCGGCTGTGGGAGGAGGGGTCGGGGCCGAAGGTGAACCCGTGCGGGGCGGTCGCGTCGCGGAGCGCGTCCAGGATCACTCCGGCCTCGACACGTGCGGTGCGCGCCACCGGGTCGATGTCCAGGATGCGGTTCATGTACCGGGAGAAGTCCAGGACCACGCCCGGTCCGACCGCGTTGCCCGCCATGCTCGTACCGCCACCGCGCGCGGTGACCGGGACGCCCGTCTCCCGGCAGGCCCGCGCCACCGCGACCACGTCCTCGGCGCTGCGGGGGAAGACCACGGCCCGTGGCGGGACCCGGTAGTTGGAGGCGTCGTAGGCGTAGAGGCCGGTGGCGCCGGGGCCGGTCTCCACCCGCAGGCCGGGAGCCGTCTCGGTGAGCCGGGCGGTCAGCCGCGCGAGGGTGTCGCTCATCGTGCCGCTGGTCCCGAGGTACCGACTTCCACCGCGGTCGCCCATGCCCGGAGGCCCTCGTCCACCGCCGCCTCGTCGATGACGAGCGCCGGGATCATGCGGACGACCTGGTTCCAGGCCCCGCACAGCAGCAGGAGCAGGCCCTCGTCGACGGCGGCGCGCTGCACGCGGGCGGCGGTGTCGGGGTCGGGGCCGCCGTCCTCGGTGACGAACTCGGTGGCCAGCATCAGCCCGAGACCCCGCACGTCGCCGACGCCCGGAGTCCGGTCGGCAACCGCCTCCAGACCGGCGCGCAGCCGCGCGCCCATCGCGTCGGCGTTCTCGACGAGCTTCTCGTCGCGTACGACGTCGAGAGTGGCGCAGGCAGCGGCGCAGGCGACGGCGTTGGCGCCGTACGTACCGCCCTGCGAGCCGGGCCACGCCTTGGTCATCAGTTCCTCGGAGGCGGCGATGCCGGACAGCGGGAAGCCGCTGGCCAGGCCCTTGGCGGTGACGAGGATGTCCGGGGTGACGCCGAAGTGGTCGTGGCCCCAGAAGCGGCCGGTGCGGCCGACGCCGGTCTGCACCTCGTCGAGGATGAGGAGGAAGCCGTGGCGGTCGGCGCGCTCCCGCAGGCCCTCCATGAAGGCGCGGTTCGCGGGGACGTATCCGCCCTCTCCGAGCACCGGCTCGACGATGATCGCGGCTGTGTCGGCGGGCGAGGAGATCGTCTGGAGGGTGTAGTCGAGCTCCTTCAGGGCGAAGCGGGTCGCGGTGTCCTCGTCCCAGCCGTAGCGGTAGGCCGTCGGGAAGGGGGTGACGACCACGCCGCTCATCAGCGGGGAGAAGCCGGAGCGGAAGCGGGTGCCGGACGTGGTCATGGCGGCGGCGGCGACCGTACGGCCGTGGAAGCCGCCGTGGCAGACGACGACATTGGGGCGGCCGGTGGCCTGGCGGGCCAGCCGGAGTGCGGCCTCGACCGCCTCGCTGCCGGAGTTGGTGAAGAACAGGCTGTCCAGGCCGGTCGGCAGTACCTCGCCGAGCTTCTCGACCAGTCGGCGGAGGGGCTGGTGCATGACCGTCGTGTACTGGCCGTGGATGAGCGTGCCGACCTGTTCCTGGGCCGCCGCCACGACCTTGGGGTGGCAGTGCCCGGTGCTGGTCACGCCGATGCCGGCGGTGAAGTCCAGGTAGCGGTGGCCGTCCTCGCCGTAGAGGTGGACGCCCTCGCCCCGGACCGCCGTCACGGGGGTGGCCTGGCGAAGGTGCGGCGACAGTGCGGTCATGTTCGTCTCCCGGCGGGTCGGCGGTCTGCTCCGGTCTTTCTGAGCATCTCCGTGGACCGGGGCGGGGCCAACGCGCGATCTGTCCGGCCGGGACGCGGTATCCGGACGTTGTGTCAGGCATACCGGGCCCTGTACCCCGCGCGCAGGTCCCGTCGCCGCCGTCTGCGGGCCCTTGCGCAGGTCAGCGGTGCTTGTCAGAGTGACAGGGCACGTCCCGAGCTCTCGGGGTCGCGAGCAGGGACCCCATGGAGGCACCGTGAGCGAGAACCACCACGCGGCTCCAGGGCCCGACACCTCCGTTCCGGGACCGCACATGGATGCCATCGGCCGCCCGCTCACCGTGGCCGACGTGCTGGCCCTGCCCGTCCTGGCGGCCGGACAGCCCCAGGTCGTCACCGGCCTGGCACGGCTCGACCGGCCCGTCCGCTGGGTCCACATCACCGAGCTGACCGACCCCGCCTCCTTCCTCAAGGGCGGTGAACTCGTCCTGACGACCGGCATGCCCCTGCCCGAGGAGCCGGCCGGCGTACGCCGCTACGTCGACGAACTCGCCGACGTCGGCGCGGCGGCCCTGGTCATCGAACTGGTCCGCCGCTACCACCGCCCGCCCGACGCCCTGGTCCACGCCTGCCGGGCGCGCGGTCTGCCCCTTGTCACCCTGGCCAAGGACGTCAACTTCCTGGAGGTCACCCAGGTCGTCCACGCGTTCATCCTCGGCAACCAGGCCGAGGTGATGCGGCGGACCCAGCGCGTCCACGAGGCGTTCACCGCCCTCACTCTGCGCGGCGCCGGACCCGAGGACGTCGTACGCGCCGCCGCCGAGATGAGCGGCCACACCGTCGTGCTGGAGAACCTGGTGCACCAGGCACTCGTCTGCGAGCCCTCCGGCGCCACGGTCGAGGCAGCGCTCACCGACTGGGAACAGCGCTCCCGGGCGACACCGCCCGCCGACCACACCACCGTCTCCGGCCCCGAGGGCTGGCTCGTGGCGCCCGTGGAGTACCAGGGCGAACGCTGGGGGCGGGTCGCCATGCTCCCGAGCCACGCCATGTCCCCGACCCCGACCCCGCTCGGCCCGGCCTCTCCGTCAGCCCTCGGCCCGTTCGGCCCCGAAGACGTCACCGTCCTGGAGAGAACCGCGATGGCCCTCACCATCGCCCGCCTCACCCACCCCACACCCTGGGAACGCACCGCGCACCGAGGCGTTCTGCGCGACCTCGTCGAACAGCGCCACCGCTCGCCCGCCGACGCCGAGGCCCAGGTCGCCGCGCTGGGCCTGCCCACCAGGGACTCCCGCTTCGTCGCGGTGCTCGCGGACGTCCGCCCCGAGGACGACACGGCGAAGGCCGAGGAACTCCTCTCCGAGGAGCTGAGGAAGAAGGGAACACAGGCCCTCGTCGGCCTCCTCGGACCGACCCGCCTCGGCATCCTGCTGTCCCTGCGTCCCGACCAGCCGTGGCGACCCGTCGTCGAACACCTCGGCCGCACCGCACTCGAACTGGTGCCGGGGACAACGGTGAGCGTGGGCAGCGAGGCGACCGGCCTCCCCGCCGTCGCCCGCTCCTTCCGCGAGGCGACCCGCGTCGCCGAAGCCACCGAGCCCGGCCGGCCGCTCCCGCTGGGACGCTCCTACCACGAGCGATCCGACATCGGCCTGCGCCGCCTCCTCTTCGCCCTCCGCGAAGACCCCCGGATCCAGGACTACGCCGAACGCCGGCTCGGCCGACTCGCCGACCACGACGCCCGCCACGGCACCGACCTGCTCACCACCCTGCGCCACTACCTGGACGCGGCAGGCAACAAGACGGTGGCCGCCCGCTCCGGCGGCCTGTCCCGCGAGACCGTCTACCAACGGCTGCGCACCATCGAGCGGATCCTCGACTGCGACCTCGAGTCGGGCGAACAGCGCACCGAACTCCACGTGGCACTCACAGCGCTCGATGTCCTACGGGTCGGGGACGCATGAAGGGCATCTGCGCAGGCCGGTGACCAGACCATCGGCTAGATTCCGAATTCTGGAATGCATTTTCCATTGATACCCACGGGTAGGGGTTTACTCACTGCGTCGGCTCGGTAGCGTGGGGTCGTCGCTGCCGCCGCACGCAGGGCGCCAGGTCCTGAAGAATCGCGGCGCGATGAGGATTCGATCTTGACTCAGGCGACTGTCGCCCCAGCCGAGACCTTCCAGCTCCAGCCCTATACCGACCAGTGCCGCGTCATCGCCGAAGAGGGCGCGCACGCGATCATCGGGGTCTCCCCCGGCAACAGCTACTTCTCGGCCCGGCGCCTCCATGACCTGGCGCGCTGGGCTGCGGCCCGGTTCGACCACGCGGACTTCGTCTATACCGACGTCCACGTGGCCGACATGTACCAGGCCCTCGGACACACGCCCGAACACGCCCGGCAGAAGGCGGTGAAGAACGTACGGGGCGTGCGCGCCAAGGTCTCCACCGCCTGCGCGGACGCGGACCCCGGGGGCAGCCGCCTGACGTGGCACCCCATGTCGGCCTTCCAGGGCAACGCCGCCTATCGGCGCCTCCACCACGAGGTCGTCCAGGCCGTGGAGAACGACCCGGCCGTACGCGAGACCTGCGACGCCCTGGCCGGCCTCTTTCTCGCCGGGAAACTCGGCCCCGACGGACAACCCACCGACGAGCAGCGGCAGGTGTGCCGGGACTACGTGTGCGCCGAAGTCCCCCTGTTCATCGACACCCCCGCCATCCTCGGTGTCCCGTCGTCGCTGAACTGCTACCACCAGGCCCTGCCGCTCGCCGACCTGCTCTACGCACGGGGATACGGCCTGCGCGCCTCCCGCAACCAGGGCCACGGCATCCTCAAGCCCGCCGAAGGAGAAGCACGTTGATCACCGCCACGACCGAGACGCTCCCCGCGTTCCCCTTCGACTGGAACGGCACCCGCCTGCCCGAGGACGTCGAGGCCCTGCGCGCCACGCCCGTGACGAAGGTCCGCACGATCGCCGGTGCCGAGGCGTGGCTGGTCTCCTCGTATCGGCTGTGCAAGCAGGTGCTGGAAGACGACCGGTTCTCCCTCAAGGACACCTCCGCGCCGGGCGCTCCCCGTCAGTACGCCCTGACGATCCCGCCCGAGGTGGTGAACAACATGGGCAACATCACCGGCGCCGGGCTGCGCAAGGCGGTGATGAAGGCCATCAACCCCAAGGCCCCCGGCCTTGAGGAGTGGATGCGGCGCGAGGCCGGCCGGCTGGTGGACGGGCTCCTCACCGAGGGGGCACCGGCTGAACTGCGCGGCGGTTTCGCCGACCCGTACTCCGCCGGGATGCACTGCCACATCCTCGGTGTTCCGCGGGAGGATGCGGCGTTGCTGCTGCGCAGCCTGGACGTGGCGTTCATGAACTCGCCCCGGGAGATAGAGGCCGCGAAGCTCAACTGGGACCGCGACATCGCCTACATGACCGGCCGCCTCGACGACCCGGCCACGACGGGCCTGATGGGCGATCTCGCGAAACTGCGGGGCACCGAGGAATACGCCCATGTCACGGACGAGATGTTCGCCACGGTCGGCGTCACCCTCTTCGGCGCGGGCGTCATCTCCACCTCGGGATTCCTCACCATGGCCCTCGTCTCGCTGCTGACCCGCGACGACGTCCGCCACGCACTCACCACCAGCGGCGTCCCGGTGGCGGACGCGATGGACGAACTCCTGCGGATCAACCTGTCCATCGGCGACGGCCTGCCCCGACTCGCCCTGGAAGACGTCCGGTTGGGCGATGTGGAGGTGAAGAAGGGGGAGCTGGTCCTGGTCCTCGTCGAGGGCGCGAATCACGACCCCGCGCATTTCCCCGATCCGCACCGGTTCCGACCCGGCCGGGAAGGCGCCGCCGATCACCTCTCCTTCGGCGGCGGAGCGCACTACTGCCCCGCCACGGCCCTCGGAAAGAAACACGCGGAAATCGCACTGCACACACTGCTGGAACGGCTTCCGGGCCTACGGCTCGCCGTACCGGCCGAACAGCTCGTATGGCGCACCAACTTCATGAAGCGCCTGCCCGAACGGCTGCCCGTCGCCTGGTAACCGTCGGCAACCGGGAACGTGAAGCCTCCACCGGCCTAGCGCCGGTGGGGGCTTCACACGTCCGGATCAGCAGCGCCCCGAAGGGGCGCGGGGAACTGCGCGACCAGCCACGACGGCGCCGCACACTAAAGACGACTGCCGACGTAGTCCGCCAAGTGCTCGCCGGTAAGCGTGGACCGCGCGGCGACGAGGTCAGCCGGCGTGCCCTCGAAGACGATCCGGCCGCCATCGTGCCCAGCGCCCGGGCCGAGGTCGATGATCCAGTCGGCGTGCGCCATGACGGCCTGGTGGTGCTCTACGACGATGACGGACTTGCCGGAGTCGACGAGCCGGTCCAGCAGGCCGAGCAACTGCTCGACGTCGGCGAGGTGGAGGCCGCTGGTCGGCTCGTCGAGGATGTAGACGCTGTCCGTCCCCGCCATCTGGGCGGCCAGCTTGAGGCGTTGCCGTTCGCCGCCGGACAGGGTGGTGAGCGGCTGGCCGAGCGTGAGGTAGCCGAGCCCGACGTCGGCGAGCCGGTGGAGGACGGTGTGCGCGGCCGGGGTGCGTGCCGCGCCGCTGCGGAAGAACTCCTCGGCCTCGGTCACCGGCATCGCCAGCACCTCACTGATGTCCCACCCGCCGAGCCGGTGCTCAAGGACCGACGCCTGGAACCGCTTCCCCTCGCACTCCTCGCAGGTCGTGGCGGTACCGGCCATGATCGCCAGGTCGGTGTAGATCACGCCGGCGCCCTTGCAATGGGGGCAGGCGCCCTCGGAGTTGGGGCTGAACAGCGCCGGCTTCACGCCGTTGGCCTTCGCGAACGCCTTGCGGACCGGGTCGAGCAGTCCGGTGTACGTCGCCGGGTTGCTGCGCCGGGAACCCCGGATGGCCCCCTGGTCCACCGTCACCACCCCGTCCCGTCCGGCCACCGAGCCATGGATCAGCGAACTCTTGCCCGAGCCGGCGACCCCGGTGACCACGGTGAGCACGCCGAGCGGGATGTCCACGTCGACGTCGCGCAGGTTGTGGGCCGTCGCGCCGCGCACCTCCAGCACACCGGACGGCCTGCGCACCGACGGCTTCACCGAGGCGCGATCGTCCAGGTGCCGTCCGGTGAGCGTGCCGCCGGCCCGCAGCCCTTCCACCGTGCCCTCGAAGACCACCTCGCCGCCGGCCGCACCGGCCGTCGGACCGAGGTCGACGACATGGTCGGCGATCGCGATCACCTCAGGCTTGTGTTCCACGACCAGCACGGTGTTGCCCTTGTCGCGCAGTTGGAGCAGCAGGTTGTTCATGCGCTGGATGTCGTGTGGGTGCAGGCCGACGGTGGGTTCGTCGAAGACATAGGTGACGTCGGTGAGCGCGGAGCCGAGGTGGCGGATCATCTTGGTGCGCTGGGCCTCGCCGCCCGAGAGCGTGCCCGACGCCCGGTCGAGCGAGAGATAGCCGAGCCCGATCGCGACGAACGAGTCGAGGGTCTCGCCGAGCGCCTTGAGCAGCGTCGCCGCCGAAGGCTCGTCGAGGCCACGGACCCATGCGGCCAGATCGCTGATCTGCATCGCACAGGCGTCGGCGATGCTGATCCCGTCGATCTTCGCGGAGCGGGTGGTTTCGCTGAGCCGGGTGCCGTGGCACGCGGGACAGACGGAGAACGTCACCGCCCGGTCCACGAAAGCACGGATGTGCGGCTGCAGTGTCTCCCTGTCCTTGGACAGGAACGCCTTCCGGACCCGCGCGATCAGGCCCTCGTATGTGGTGTTGAGCCCCTTCACCTTCACCTTGACCGGGTCCCGGTGCAGGAAGTCGTGCAGCTCTTCGCCGGTGTAGTCGCGGATCGGCTTGTGCGGGTCGAGGAAACCGGATTCGGTGAACGACTGCACCACCCAGCTCTCCGTCTTCCACCCCGGAACGGTGATCGCTCCGCCGGCGAGCGACTGGGAGGCGTCGTAGAGCCGGGCGGGATCGACGTCGGAAACGGTTCCCGTGCCCTCGCAGCGCGGACACATCCCGCCGACCACGCTGATGGCCTTCTCGATCCGTTTCCCGTTCACCACCATCGTGCCCGACGCCTCGGCCGAGGCGATGTTGAAGGAGAACGCCTGCTGCGAGCCGATGTACGGCTGGGCGAGCCGGCTGAACAGGATGCGCAGCAACGCGCCCGCGTCGGTGGCGGTGCCGACCGTGGAGCGGATATGCGCGCCCATCGGCTGCTGGTCGACGATGATCGCGGTCGTCAGTCCGTCGAGGACGTCGACGTCGGGCCGCCCCAGTACGGGCATGAAGCCCTGTACGAAAGCGCTGTACGTCTCGTTGATCAGCCGCTGCGACTCCGCGGCGATCGTGTCGAACACCAGCGAGCTCTTGCCCGAGCCGGAGACACCGGTGAACACCGTCAGCCGCCGCTTGGGGATCTCGATGTCGACGTTCTTGAGGTTGTTCTCGCGCGCGCCGTGCACGCGGATCAGGTCGTGGCTGTCGGCGATGTGCGATGACGTGGTGCTGAGTTCCTGAACTTCCCTGGTCATGCCCCTTAATCGTATATCTGCAACACCCATTGGGACTTTCCCCGAAGACCCCAAGGACGCGTGCGCTAAAGTCTCAACCGTGGATCGTCTGCGCCCCGTCGACCTCGCCCGCGAGCACGGCATCTCGACCCAGGCGGTCCGCAACTACGAGCGCGACGGCTGCATCCCGCTCGCCGAGCGCACCCCGTCCGGCTACCGGACCTACACCGAGGCGCATGCGGCGGCCCTCCGCGCCTACCTCGCGCTCGTCACGGCGCACGGTTACGCCGTGAGCGGGCAGATCATGAGGTCACTCAACGCGGGCGAACTCGACGCCGCGCTGACGGCAGTGGACCGCAGTCACGCCCAACTGCTGCGCGACCGGGAAACCCTGGACGCGGTCGCCCGGGCCGTGGAGCACCTGACCACCGGCCCGGACACCGCCTCGCACACCCCCGTGGCCACCGAACCCCTCAGCGTCGGCGAGCTGGCGCACCGCCTGGGCGTCACCGCGGCGACCCTCCGCAACTGGGAAGTCGCGGGCATCCTCGCCCCCGACCGCGAGCCCGTCACCGGATACCGCGCCTACGGCGCCGCCGACATCCGCGACGCCGAGCTCGCCCACCTCCTCAGGCGGGGCGGCTATCCGCTGGACCACATCTCCACCGTGGTCCAGCAGATCCGCACCGCCGGCGGCACCCAGGCCCTGTCCGCCGCCCTCGACGACTGGCGGCGCAGACTCACCGCCCGGGGACTCGCGATGCTCGACGCCGCCGCTCGACTCGCTCAGTACATGGCGCTCCTCAGCAAATCGGGCGGTTCGGCAGCGCCCTGAAGGGGCGCGGGGAACTGCGCGACCAGCCACGACGGCGCCGCAGACGAAAGACTGCACATCGCGGCACTCGTAGCGGAGCGCTCAGCTCGGGCTGACCGGCGTGAGAACCACGAAGTCCGCGTTCGCCGGGTCGAGGCAGACCGCCAGCCGGCCGACGCCCTCCGCGTCCTCCGGACCCATCTGCACGCTGCCGCCGTTCTCGGTGACCTTGGCGACCGCGGCGTCACAGTCGGCGACGGCGAACACCGGGTGCCAGTACGGCCGTCCGTCCGCCAGGGCGAGGTTCTCCTTGGGAAGTTCCATGACGCCGCCGTGCATACGCTCCTCGGGCAGCCCCGCGGGGGTGATGAGGGAGTACGTGCCTCCGCCGCCCGGCAGTTCCATGTCACTGAACTGCCAGCCGAAGACACCGCCGTAGAACTCCTTCGCCGCCGCGGCGTCGCTCGTGTACAGCTCGGTCCAGGACAGCGAGCCCGGCTCGTCCACCAGCTCGACGCCCTTGTTCGTGCCCGGCTGCCAGACGGCGAACTGGCCGCCCAGCGGATCGCTGTACTGCGCCATCCGGCCCCACTCGTCGAGGTCCATGGGCGCGACCCGCACCGTGCCGCCCGCGCTCTGCACGGCCTGGGTGGTGGCGTCCGCGTCGGCGACGCTGTGGTAGATCATCCAGGCCGAGCGCGCGCCCTCCTCGGTGAGCTTGCCGAGTCCGGCGACGATCTTGCCGTCCTTCCGGAACATCCCGCCTTCCATGTCCTCGCCTTCCCCCATGGA
Source organism: Streptomyces sp. 4N124 (assembly GCF_052245395.1). Classification (NCBI taxonomy): domain Bacteria; kingdom Bacillati; phylum Actinomycetota; class Actinomycetes; order Kitasatosporales; family Streptomycetaceae; genus Streptomyces; species Streptomyces sp. 4N124. Next base: position 45,993 of record NZ_JBQQBS010000012.1, on the reverse strand, counting down.
CTCGTAGTCCCAGCCGAGCACGGCGCTGTAGAAGGCCGCGGCGGCCGGGACATCGGGGGCACCGAGGTCGAGCCAACAGGGTGAGCCTGGGACGAAATCTGTGGTGATCACGGTGATTCCCTTTCGCAGAACCTGTGTGACCCCAGCGTGACATCCGTCACAGACACTCGCCCCTCGGCCGGGCAACCCAAAAGGGGCTCAGGGCGCGTCGGCAGGCGTTGTGCGGCGGCGTCGGGCTCCGGTCGTCCGTCCCGACTCCGTGGCGGACACGGCGATCACGGCGAGCAGGACGAGCGCGCCGGCCGGGGCGAGGACGGTCCAGGGAGCCAGTTCGGCGTAGGGCTGGTTCTCGGACAGCAGGCGGCCCCACTCCGGGGTGGGCGGCTGTTCGCCCAGGCCGAGGAAGCCGAGGGAGGCCAGGACGAGGACGGCGGTGGGCAGCCGTAGCAGGGCATTGCGCAGGACAGCGGGCAGCACCGCGGGCAGCAGATGACGGCGCAGCAGATACCGGGGCGCGGCGCCGAGCGAGACCGAGGCGAGCCAATGGCCGCTCGCGCGTTCCTCCTCGGCCAGCGCGGCGGTCTGGGCGGCGTACGGCGTCCAGCCGACCAGGCATACCGCAAGTGCCGCACCCCATACGGACGGTCCGGTCACCGCCGTCGTCAGCAGTCCGGCGAGGACGGCGGGCAGCGTCGACATCACTTCGGTCAGGCCCGCGCTCACCCCTGCCACCGTGCCGAGCAGCAGCCCGACGACGATGCTGACGGCCGTGACCGCGAGGGCGATGCCCGCCGTGCGCAGCGCTCCGTGGCCCAGCCGGGCGAGCAGGTCGCGGCCGAGGGAGTCGGTGCCCAGCGGATGCGCGGCCGAGGGCGGCAGCAGCCGGGCCGCCGTGTCCACGTGCAGCGGATCACGCAGCAGTCCCGCCACCACCAGGGTGAGCAGGGCGAGGGCGCACAGTCCCGTGATCCAGTGCAGGGAACGTGGGCGCGGGAGGGTCGGCGCGTGCAGTGCGGGCAGGGCGCCGTCGCGCAGGGCGGGGCCGAGGAGAGCGCGGCGCAGGGCCTGGATGAGCAGACCGGCGGCGACGCCGAGCAGGACGAGGGCCAGCGTCGCGGTCTGCAGTGGCGGCAGGTCCTGGGCCATGGCGGCGTCCAGGGCGAGCCGCCCGAGCCCCGGGATGTTGAAGATCTTCTCCACCGCGACCGCACCGCCGACGAGGGCGACGACCGTCGGCAGCAGCTGCGGGAGCACCCCGGACAGCGTGCGGCGCAGGGCATTGCGGGCGATGAGTCCGGGCGGGAATCCGGAGGCGTGCCAGGTCCGCGCCCAGGGTTCGTGGAAGGCGGCGGGCAGCGCCGGGGCGAGCATCCCGCCGATCATCGCCCCGGACGGCACGCCGAGCGCGAGCGCGGGCAGCATCATCGACGCAGGCCCTTCCCAGCCGCTGGAAGGCAACCAGCCCAGCCACACCCCGCACACCGTGGCGAGCAGCGAGGCCAGCAGGAACTTGGGCAGCGCGGCGAGAACGGCTGCCCCGGCGCCCACCCGCCCCTGCCGCAGCCGTCGCCGCGACCCGAGATACAGGGTGCGGGCGCAGACCAGCCCGGCGACCGCGACGGTGACCACGAACGCGCCCAGCATCAGCGTGACGGACACCCCGAAGGCGGCCGACACCTCGGGCAGCACCGGTTCGCCCGACACCCAGGAGACACCCGCGTCCCCGCGCGGCAGCCCGCCCAGCCAGTGCACGAGATGCGCGAGCGGCCCCTCGTCCAGGCCGAGTTGCTCGCGTACGGCGGTCAGCTGCGCCGAGGTCGGATCCTGGTCGGCGGAGCGGGCCCGCAGGACGGTCAGCGCGGGGTCGGTCCCGGACAGCCAGGGCAGCAGCGAGACCGCCGCCAGCAGCGCCGTCCCGGCGACAGCCCGGCCGACCCCGGCACGGACCGAGGTGACGCTCATCGGCCGCTACTTCAGCCGGGTGTCGATGTCGACGAGTGAACGCTCGTACGGGTCGAGCAGCACACCCTCCACATCGGCGGCGATGCCCTGGACGACCTTCTCGTGGACGAGCGGCACGACGGCGTCGGTGCGCAGGATCTCCGCCTCGGCCCGCATGATCTTCTGCCGCCTCCGGTCCGTGTCGGCTTCCTCGGCCGCGGCCTTGACGGCTTGGTCGACCTTGGAGTCCTTCAGCCGGGCGATGTTGTAGACACCGTCACTCATGTAGTCGCTCGCGAGGTAGGCGACCGCGTCACCGGTGTCGAGCAGGGTCACCCGGGAGAAGACGAGCGCGTCGTACTTGCCCGCGAGGAGGTCGGCCTCCATCTGCGTGTACTCGCGTACGTCCTGCTTGACCGTGAACCCGGCCTTCTCCAGCTGCTGCTGGAGGACGCTCGCCGCCTCGGGGAGTTCGGCGCGGTTGGTAATGGCGGCCAGGCGCACGGTCTTGCCCTTGGCCTTCGACTGAACCTGGGCGGTGGTCGCGGCCTTGGCACGGCCGGTCACCGCCACCCGGTCGTCGGCCGCCCAGGGGACGGCGGGCCCGAACAGGCCCTCGGCGGGGTTGGCGTAGCCGCTGAAGACCGAGTCGACGAGGGCGCCGCCGTCCACGGCCTCGCGGGCGGCGGCACGCAGCGTCGCGTCGGTGAACAGGCCGCTGCCGGTGTTGAGAATCAGGCTGTCGGTCCGTACCGAGGGCACCTCGTGGCGGGTGTTCTCGTCGATGAGCTTCGCCTGGGAGGTGGGAATCCACTCGGCGATGTCGACATCGCCGCCGCGCAGGGCGTTGGCGCGGGCGGTGCCGTCGGCGATCCAGCTCACGTCGATGCCGGACGCCTTGGCCTTGCCGCCCCAGTAGCCGTCGTAGCGGTCGAGTGTGGCCTTGGTCTTGCCGGTCAGCTTGGTGATCTTGAAGGGGCCGGTTCCGGTGCCGATCGGGCTGGCGGTGCCGTCCTTCGCGTACGCCTTCGCCGAGAGAATGCCCAGCGCGGGGCTGGCGAGCCGCAGCGGGAGCACGGGGTCGGGGGTCTTGGTGGTGAGGGTGACCGTGTCGGCGTCCTGGGCCTTCGCGGTCAGGGTCACATCGCTGAGGACACGGGGCTTGGTCTCGGCCTCGTTCGCGTGGTCGAGCGCGCTGACGACCGATGCGGCGGTGACGTCGGTGCCGTCCTGGAAGGTGGCCTTGCGCAGATCGAAGGTCCAGGTGGTGTCGTTGACCTGCTTCCAGGACGTGGCGAGCGCGGGCGCGGCGGTGCCGTCCTTGCCCAGCGCGGTGAGGCCTTCGGCCACGGAGAGCTTGCTCAGCACGGTGGCGTCGTTGCTGTACGGCGACAGGGCCTGCGCCGGCGGCACGGCGAGGGCGACCCGCAGCCGGGCGTCCGACGCGCCCTTGGCGTCCGAACCTCCCTCGCTCGCGGCGAAACAGCCGGCCAGCAACGGGGTGAGAGCGAGTGCCGCGATAAGACTGCGGGGGGCGGTGGTGCGCATGGGGAGCACCATATAAGGCAAGGCTTACCAACATTCGCCCAGGTTGGTGAATTCTCAACTACTGAGATCGTTCCGAAACACGATCGCGCCTCCCCCCGGACGGGAGGAGGCGCGACAGCGTGACGTCGCCCTGGCGCGTCAGCCCTTGGCCAGGGTGACGTCCTGCTGCAACTGGGCGTGGAAGTGCGGCATCAGGGGCAGTCCGCCCCAGGGGCGCAGCTCCATCAGCGTGATCTCGACCTTGGCCTTGCCGGCCTTGAGTGAGCGCGGCGCGGGCTTGCCGGTGTTCTCCCAGCGGTGCTTGGCGCCGTCGCACACGGCGTGGGTGCCGCCGATGGCGTGGCGGACCGTCACGGATCCGAGGCTGTCGGAGGAGCTGGTGCCCTGGCCGACGTTGGAGCTGACGAAGACCGGGCCGACGTTGTTGCGGCAGCGGTAGGTGCCGGAGATCTTGACGGTCCCGTCGGCGGCGATCCGCGCGGTCTTGTCGACCGTCACCATTTCCTTGGTGTCGGCGGGAGCGGGCGGGGCGGCGGGGGCGGACGGAGCGGCGGCCAGCAGGAGCAGCGCGGCGCCTGCTGAGGCGAGGACGGCGGGAACAGGACGTACGGGCATGGCAGGAACTCCCGAATGAAACGGAATGCGGGTTTCCACATCTAATTCCACCGGTACGCCCTCGGGCGTGACCTCACCCCTTCGGTGGCGAGTCCGCGCCGACCGTCGTGGAACCGTCCGGGTGTTGTCCGGGTGTTGTCACGCTTGGCGGCGGGCTGTTCCGCTCACTTCACAGCCGGAGCATGGTCTGTCCATAGGGATCGTCCAAGGACGGCCCGACTGATGTGGAGGTACACCATGTGTTCTCACCAGCCTTCGTGCCCCTCGGCCGACGGCAACGCCCCGCACATCGTCGCCGCCCACCCCGAGCAGGGCTGGAACCTGCTGTGCGACGGCGCGATCGCCTTCGACGACACCGGTGAACTGCTCCCCGACGGCCGCGTCGTGGCCCCGCACCGGGTGCCGGTGGAGCGCCGGGCCGTCGCCGCCTGACCGGTTCCTACGGCAGTACGGCGAACCCGTCGAGCTCGATCAGCGCCTGTACGTCCCACAGGCGTACGACCTCCACGACCGCCATCGCCGGATAGTCCCGCCCGGCCAACCGGCGCCAGATGCCGCCCAGTTCGGCGGCGAGGGCGCGGTACTCGGCGACATCCGTGGCGTAGACGGTGACGCGGGCCAGGTCGGCCGGGGTGCCGCCCGCGGCATGCAGGGCGGTGAGCAGGTTGGTGAGGGCCTGCTCGAACTGGACCGGGAGGGTGGAACCGGTGACCTTGCCGTCGGCGTCGAGGGCGGTCTGGCCGGCCAGGAAGACGAGGCGGGAGCCGGTGGCGACGACCGCGTGCGAGAAGCCGGTGGGCGGGGAGAGCTCGGGCGGATTGACTCGCTCGGCGGTCACGGGGCCTCTCCTGTCGACGCGTACAACTCCTTGGCGATGATGCCCCGTTGGACCTCGCTCGCGCCCTCGTAGATACGTGGGGCGCGCACCTCGCGATAGAGGTGTTCGAGCATATGACCACGGTGCAGGGCGCGGGCGCCGTGCAGCTGGACGGCCGTGTCCACGACGTACTGCGCGGTCTCGGTGGCCAGCAGCTTCGCCATCGCCGCGCGCTTCGGGACGTCCGGGGCGCCTTCGTCGTACGCCGTCGCCGCCGCGTACACCATAAGCCGGGCCGCCTCCGTGCGCAGCGCCATCTCCGCGACCTGGTGGGCGACGGTCTGCAGATCCCTCAACTTGCCGTCGAAGGCGTCCCGTCCGGCCGTGTGGGTAAGGGTGGCGTCCAGGGCGGCCTGCGCCATGCCGACCGCGAAGGCGCCGACGCTGGGCCGGAAGAGGTTCAGGGTGCCCATGGCCACGCGGAAGCCGCGGTCGACCTCACCGAGCACGTCGTCCGCGGTGACCGGCACGGCGTCGAAGACCATGCTGCCGATGGGGTGCGGGGAGAGCATCTCCAGGGCGGCGCCGGTGAGGCCGGGACGGTCGGCGGGCACGAGGAAGGCGGTGACACCGCGGGCGCCGGTGCCGGGGGTGGTGCGCGCGAAGACGGTGTAGCAGTCGGCCTCGGGGGCGTTGGAGATCCAGCACTTCTCGCCGGTGAGCCGCCAGCGGGAGGGGCCGTCGGCACGAGCGGTCTCCACGTCCGCCCGCAGCGCCAGTGCCCCCGCGTCCGACCCCGCCCCCGGCTCGCTCAGCGCGAAGGCGGCGACCGCCGTGCCCTCGCTGACCCGGGGCAGCCAGTGGGCGCGCTGGGCCGGGGTGCCGTAGGCGTGGACGGGGTGGGCGCCGAGGCCCTGGAGGGCGAGGGCGGTCTCGGCCTCGGTGCAGGCGTACGCGAGGGACTCGCGCATCAGACAGAGGTCGACCGCGCCGGAGGTGAACAGCCGCTCCAGCAGGCCGAGTCGGCCCAGCTCCGCCACGAGCGCGCGGTTGACCCGGCCCGGCTCGCCCTTCTCCGCGAGCGGACGCAGCCGTTCGGCGGCCAGCGTGCGCAGCTCGGCACACCAGGCGATCTGTTGCGGTTCGAGTGAGAATGCGGACATCGCCGGTCCCCTCTCCCGTTCGTCTCCACCGACGGTATCGCGCACCGTTGACTGCCGTCACCAACACGATACGCTCGTTGCGCAGAGCAGGCCTTGGCCCACCACCACGCCCACCACGGCAAGGGGGCGAACCGCCATGGACAACCCGGAAGCCGACGCCATCGCACGGCCGACGACCTCGGCCCACGTCGACTCCTTCGCACGCGAGCACCTGCCGCCGCCCGACCAGTGGCCCGAGCTTCGCTTCGATCTGCCGGAGCTGCGTTACCCCGATCGGCTGAACTGCGCCGCCGAACTGCTCGCCGGGCCGGACGACGACCGGCCGGTGTTCCACACGCCGAACGGCGACACATGGTCGTACGGCACACTGCGCGCCCGCGTCGACCGGCTCGCGCATCTGCTCACCGGTGACCTGGGCGTCGCGCCCGGCAATCGTGTCCTGTTGCGCGGCCCCACCACTCCCTGGCTGGCCGCCTGCTGGCTGGCGGTGCTGAAGGCGGGCGCGGTCGCGGTGACCGTGCTGGCCCAGCAGCGTCCGCACGAGCTGAAGACCATGTGCGAGATCGCCGAGGTGCGGCACGCGCTGTGCGACATCCGGGCCGTGGACGACCTCGCCAAGGCCGAGGTACCGGGGCTGCGGATCACGACGTACGGCGGTGACGCCCCGGACGACCTGCTGCACCGCACGGCGCCCGACACTCCGTACACGGCTGTGGACACCGCCGCCGACGACGTGGCGCTGATCGCCTTCACCTCCGGCACCACCGGGCGCCCCAAGGGGTGTATGCACTTCCACCGGGATGTGCTCGCGATAGCGGACACCTTCTCGAAGCATGTGCTGCGCCCACATGTGGGCGATGTCTTCGCCGGCAGTCCCCCGCTCGGCTTCACCTTCGGGCTCGGCGGTCTGGTGATCTTCCCGATGCGGGCCGGCGCGAGCGCGCTGCTGCTCGAACAGGCGGGCCCCAAGCAGCTGTTGCCCGCGATCGCCGAGCACCGTGTCTCGGTGCTGTTCACCGCGCCGACGGCGTACCGCGTGATGCTCGACGAGCTCGACTCGTACGACATCTCCTCGCTGCGCCGCTGTGTCTCCGTCGGCGAGAACCTGCCCGCCACCACCTGGCGGGCCTGGCACGAGCACACCGGGCTGCGCATCATCAACGGCATCGGCGCCACCGAGCTGCTGCACATCTTCATCTCGGCGGCCGACGAGCACATCCGGCCAGGCACGACGGGAGTTCCCGTACCGGGGTGGCACGCGCGCGTGGTCGACGAGAACGGTGCGGAGCTGCCCGACGGCGAGCCGGGACTGCTCGCGGTGCGCGGGCCGGTCGGCTGCCGGTATCTCGCCGACCCGCGGCAGCGGGAGTATGTGCGCGGCGGCTGGAACATCACGGGTGACACCTACGTCCGCGAGGTTGACGGCTACTTCCGCTATGTGGCCCGCGCCGACGACATGATCATCTCGGCCGGTTACAACATCGCGGGACCCGAGGTGGAGGACGCGTTGCTGCGTCACCCGGATGTGCTGGAGGCCGCCGTCGTGGGGCGGTCCGACGAGGCGCGCGGAGAGGTCGTGGTGGCGTACGCCGTGCTCAGGGAGGGCGCGCGGCGGGACGCCGAGGCGCTGCGCGACTTCGTGAAGGCGGAACTCGCGCCCTACAAGTGCCCACGCGAGGTCGTCTTCCTGGACGCGCTGCCGCGCACGGCGACCGGCAAACTCCAGCGCTTCCGGCTGCGCGCCGAAGGTGACCGGGAGTTGGGGCGGCGCACCGAAGGTGACCAGCGGTGATATCGACGACCTAAGATGATCAACGTGTCCGACCAGCATGCTCCACGGTCCCTGATCGTCACGCTCTACGGCGCGTACGGCCGCTATATGCCCGGCCCGGTACCCGTCGCCGAGCTGATCCGGTTGCTCGCCGCGGTGGGCGTGGACGCGCCCTCCGTACGCTCGTCGGTGTCACGGCTCAAACGGCGCGGGCTGCTGGTGCCGGCCCGTACGGCGCGGGGCGCGGCCGGGTACGAACTGTCGCCGGACGCCCGCCAGTTGCTCGACGACGGCGACCGGCGCATCTACGCCACCACGGCGCCCGAGGACACGGGCTGGGTGCTCGCCGTGTTCTCGGTGCCGGAGTCGGAGCGGCAGAAGCGGCATGTGCTGCGCTCGCGGCTGGCCGGTCTCGGCTTCGGCACCGCGGCCCCGGGGGTGTGGATCGCCCCGGCCCGGCTGTACGAGGAGGCCCGGCACACCCTCCAGCGGCTGCGGCTCGACCCGTACGTCGACTTCTTCCGCGGCGACCACCTCGGCTACGCGCCGACCGCGGAGGCGGTCGCCCGCTGGTGGGACCTGGCCGCGATCGCCAAGCAGCACGAGGCGTTCCTCGACCGCCACGCGCGCGTGCTGCACGCCTGGGAGCAACGGGCGGACACCCCGCCCGAGGACGCCTACCGCGACTATCTGCTCGCCCTGGACTCCTGGCGCCATCTCCCCTACGCCGACCCGGGACTGCCCGCGCATCTGCTGCCCGCCGACTGGCCGGGCGCCGGCTCCGCGGGGGTGTTCCGAGGGCTGCACGAGCGGCTGCGGGACGCGGGGGCCGGCTTCGCGGGCGTGTGACCTCACCCACGGAATTGTGTGATCCCACCCACATCATGCGTCACTAATGGAACCCTTAGGTTGTTCTATCGCTCTTCTCAAAGTTCTTACCTAGCGTCCCCTCAGCACGCCGGGTAAGGAAAGAGGATGCTGACGCATGACCACCACGGCAAGGGCTCAGGGTGCCACCGTCTGGCTCACCGGGCTGCCGAGTGCGGGCAAGACGACGATCGCCCGGCATCTCGGTGAGCGACTGAAGGCCGAGGGACATCGCGTGGAAGTCCTCGACGGCGACGAGATAAGGCGTTTCCTCTCCGCCGGCCTGGGCTTCTCCCGCGAGGACCGCAACACGAACGTGCAACGCATCGGCCTGGTCTCCGAGGTCCTCGCCCGCAACGGCGTGCTCTCGGTCGTCCCGGTGATCGCGCCGTACGCCGACAGCCGCGAGGCGGTCCGCAAGCGGCACGACGCGAGTGACACCCCGTACATCGAGGTGCATGTCGCCACCCCCGTCGAGGTGTGCAGCGAGCGGGACGTGAAGGGCCTGTACGCCAGGCAGGCCGCGGGCGAGCTGACCGGGCTGACCGGCGTCGACGATCCGTACGAGCCGCCCACGGACGCAGCGCTGGTGCTGCCGACGCAGCACCAGACGCCCCAGGAGTCCGCGGACGCGGTGTACGCGGTGCTGGCGGAGCGGGGGCTGGTGTGACCGGGTTCAGCCTCTCTCACCTCGACGCCCTGGAGTCCGAGGGCGTGCACATCTTCCGTGAGGTGGCGGGCGAGTTCGAGCGGCCGGTGATCCTGTTCTCCGGCGGCAAGGACTCCATCGTCATGCTGCGTCTGGCGCTGAAGGCGTTCGCCCCCGCGGCGATCCCGTTCTCGCTGCTGCATGTGGACACCGGGCACAACTTCCCCGAGGTGCTCGACTACCGGGACCGTGTGGTGGCCGCACATGGGCTGCGCCTCCATGTGGCCTCCGTACAGGACTACATCGACCGGGGTGTGCTGCGCGAACGTCCCGACGGGACGCGGAATCCGCTGCAGACGCTGCCGCTGACGGAGAAGATCCAGGCGGAGAAGTTCGATGCCGTCTTCGGCGGCGGGCGGCGGGACGAGGAGAAGGCCCGTGCCAAGGAGCGGGTGTTCTCGCTGCGGGACGAGTTCTCCCAGTGGGACCCGCGCCGCCAGCGGCCCGAGCTGTGGAACCTCTACAACGGGCGGCACGCGCCCGGCGAGCACGTGCGCGTCTTCCCGCTGTCCAACTGGACCGAGCTGGACGTGTGGCAGTACATCGCCCGCGAAGGCATCGAGCTGCCGGAGATCTACTTCGCGCACGAGCGTGAGGTGTTCCAGCGGGCCGGCATGTGGCTGACCGCCGGCGAGTGGGGCGGGCCGAAGGCGACCGAGACGGTGGAGAAGCGGCGGGTCCGCTACCGCACCGTCGGCGACATGTCCTGCACCGGCGCCGTCGACTCCGACGCCGACACCATCGAGAAGGTCATCGCCGAGATCGCCGCGTCCCGGCTCACCGAGCGCGGCGCCACCCGCGCCGACGACAAGCTCTCCGAGGCCGCGATGGAAGACCGTAAGCGCGAGGGGTACTTCTGAGCATGAGCACCACCATCGACACCCTGCGTTTCGCGACGGCGGGTTCGGTCGACGACGGCAAGTCCACGCTCGTCGGACGGCTGCTGCACGACTCCAAGTCGATCCTCACGGATCAGCTGGAGGCCGTCGAGCACGCCTCCCGCAATCGCGGCCAGGACGCCCCGGACCTGGCGCTGCTCACGGACGGTCTGCGCGCCGAGCGCGAGCAGGGCATCACCATCGACGTGGCCTACCGCTACTTCGCCACCCCCAAGCGCCGGTTCATCCTCGCCGACACCCCCGGCCATGTGCAGTACACCCGCAACATGGTCACCGGCGCCTCCACCGCCGAGCTGGCGATCGTCCTGATCGACGCGCGCAACGGCGTCGTCGAGCAGACCCGCCGCCACGCCGCCGTGGCCGCGCTGCTGCGGGTCCCCCACGTGGTGCTCGCCGTCAACAAGATGGACCTCGTCGGGTACGAGGAAAAGGAGTTCGAGCGCATCGTCGAGGACTTCGCGGGCCATGCCGCCGAGCTGGGCCTGCGCGGGTTCACGCCGATCCCGGTCTCTGCGCTCGTCGGCGACAACGTGGTGGACCGCTCGGCGCACATGGACTGGTACCGGGGTCCGGCTCTGCTGGAGTTCCTGGAGCACGTGCCCGTCGGCACCGACGCCGCCGACGCACCGGCCCGCTTCCCCGTCCAGTACGTCATCCGAGGCGGTGAAGTCCGGTACTACGCAGGGCAGTTGATGTCGGGCTCGCTGCGGGTCGGCGACCGAGTCACGGTCCACCCTTCCGGCGAGATCTCGGAGATCACCGGCATCGACGTACTCGGAGTCGCTCACGACACGGCCCGCGCGCCGCAGTCGATCAGCATCCGCCTGGCCGACCAGCGGGACGTCTCGCGCGGCGACATGATCACCGCCGGGGTCGATGTCCCGGCGCTCACGAAGGACGTCCGGGCGGCCGTGTGCCATCTGGCCGACCGACCGCTGCGGGTCGGCGACCGGGTCCTGGTCCGGCACACGACCCGGACCGTGCAGGCGATCGTCAAGAACCTCGGTAGGGCGGGCGAGTTGAGCGCCAACGACCTGGGCCGTATCACCCTGCGCACCGCCGAGCCGCTCGCGCTCGACGACTACGCCGTGTCGCGGCGGACCGGCGCGTTCATCCTGATCGACCCGGCGGACGGCGCGACGCTGACCGCGGGGATGGCCGAGCTGTAGCCAACGGTCACCTACGCGCCCTCAAGTCCCCAGCGTCAGCCTGGGCTTGGGGGCGTCCGTGCGGCCGGTCTGCGGACGGCGGCTGCCCGCCCGGTACGGTGCCGGCCAGACGACGCCGGGACCGTCGTAGCCCTGCTCGGCCGCCGCGTGCAGCGTCCAGTGCGGGTCGTAGAGGTGGGGGCGGGCGAGCGCGCACAGGTCCGTGCGCCCGGCGAGGATCAGCGAGTTGACGTCGTCCCAGGAGGAGATCGCGCCGACGGCGATCACCGGGACGCCGGTCTCGTGGCGGATGCGGTCGGCGTACGGCGTCTGGTACGACCGCCCGAACTCCGGCCGTTCCTCGGCGACCACCTGTCCGGTCGACACGTCGATCGCGTCGGCGCCGTGCGCGGCGAAGGCGCGGGCGATCGCCACGGCCTCCTCGCCGCTGGTGCCGCCCTCGGCCCAGTCGGTGGCCGAGATCCGGACGGTCATCGGCCGTTCCTCGGGCCACACTCCCCGTACGGCGTCGAAGACTTCCAGCGGGAAGCGGAGCCGTTGCGCGAGCGTGCCGCCGTAGGCGTCGGTGCGGTGGTTGGTCAGCGGGGAGAGGAAGCCGGAGAGCAAGTAGCCGTGGGCGCAGTGCAGTTCGAGGAGGTCGAAGCCGGCGCGGGCGGCGCGCCAGGCGGCCGCCGTGAACTGTTCGCGAATGTCGGTGAGTTGGGCACGGGTCAGCTCGCGGGGGGTCTGGCTCTCCGGTTTGTACGGCATCGGGGACGCGGCCACGAGCGGCCAGTTGCCGTCCTCCAGGGGCTCGTCCATGCCTTCCCACATCAGCTTGGTCGAGCCCTTGCGTCCGGAGTGCCCGAGCTGGACGCCGATCGCGGTGCCGGGTGCCTGGGCGTGCACGAACTCCGTGATCCGTTTCCAGGACTCGGCCTGCTTGCCGGTGTAGAGGCCGGCGCAGCCCGGGGTGATCCGGCCGTCGGCGCTCACGCACACCATCTCGGTCATCACGAGAGCGGCGCCGCCGAGCGCCCGTGCGCCCAGGTGGACGAGGTGGAAGTCGCCGGGGACGCCGTCGACGGCCGAGTACATGTCCATCGGGGACACCACGACGCGGTTGCGCAGCGTCAGGCCGCGCAGCCGGAACGGCGTGAACATCGGCGGCGTGCCGGGCGGGCAGCCGAACTCGCGCTCCACGGACTCGGTGAAGTGGGCGTCGCGCAGCCGCAGGTTGTCATGGGTGACACGGCGGCTGCGGGTGAGCAGGTTGAAGGCGAACTGGCGGGGCGGCTGATCGAGGTAGCGGGCGATGTTCTCGAACCACTCCAGGCTGGCGCGGGCGGCACGCTGGGTGGAGGCGACGACGGGGCGCCGCTCCTCCTCGTAGGCCTCCAACGAGCGCTCCAGCGTGGGCTGTTCCTCCAGGCAGGCCGCCAGTGCCAGGGCGTCCTCGACGGCGAGCTTGGTGCCGGAGCCGATGGAGAAGTGGGCGGTGTGGGCGGCGTCGCCCAGCAGCACCACGTTCCCGTGCGACCAGCGCTCGTTGACCACCGTGCGGAACGTGGTCCACGCCGATTTGTTGGACCTCAACGGGCGACCGCCGAGCGCTTCCGCGAAGATCTTGGCGCAACGTTCGACGGACTCCTGGTCGTCGACGTCCGCGAAGCCCGCTGCCTGCCAGACCTCTTCACGCATTTCGATGATCACGGTGGAGGCGTCGGTCGCGTAGGGGTAGCCGTGGAGCTGCATCACGCCGTGTTCGGTTTCGGCGATCTCGAATCGGAAGGCGTCGAAGGCGAAGTCGGCCGCCAGCCAGATGTAGCGGCAGTGGTGGGTGGCCACATGGGGGCGGAACACATGGGAGTAGGCCTCGCGGGTGGTGCTGTGCACACCGTCGGCGGCGATGACGAGGTCGTATGTCTCCGCCAGCCAGGCCGGGTAGGGGGCTTCCGCGCGGAAGCGGAGGTCGATGCCGAGGGTGCGGCAGCGCTCGTGCAGGACTTCCAGGAGCCGTTTTCTGCCTAGGGCGGCGAAGCCGTGTCCTCCGGAGGTGTGGCGGGTGCTTCGGTGGACGATGTCGATGTCGTCCCAGCGGATGAAGTGTTTTTGGAGGGCCTCGTAGACGACTGGGTCGGCGTGTTCGATGCCGCCGAGGGTTTCGTCGGAGAGGACTACTCCGAAGCCGAAGGTGTCGTTGGGGGCGTTGCGTTCCCAGACGGTGACTTCGCGGGAGGGGTCGAGGCGTTTGAGCAACGCCGCGGCGTAGAGGCCGCCGGGGCCTCCGCCGACGATCGCCACGCGTAGGGGGTGGCCTGTCGTGTGTGGCGGCTGCGGGTTGTCGGTGGCTGGTCGCGCCCACGCGGCGGTAGCCGCAAATTCAGTACAGCCCCGCGCCCCTGGGGTCGGCACAGTCCCCTCGGTCGAGAACATAGCTACCTCCCCTGCCATTTCGGGGGGCGCTTTTCCTTGAATGCTGCGTGGAACTCCGCGTAGTCGTCGCCGTTCATCAGCAGGGCCTGTGTCGAGGCGTCCAGCTCGATCGAGGCGGCCAGGGGCATGTCCAGTTCCGCTGTCAGCAGGGCCTTCGTCTGGGCGTATGCCAGGGCCGGGCCCTCCGCCAGGCGGCGGGCCAGGGCCTGGGCCGCCTCGTCTGCTTGGCCCTCGTCCGTCAGTTCGCTGATCAGGCCGATGCGCTCGGCCTCGGGGGCCCTGACCGGCTCGCCCAGCATCAGTAGGCGGGTCGCGTGGCCCAGGCCGATCACTCGGGGCAGGAGGTAGGCCGCGCCCATGTCGCCGCCGGACAGGCCGACGCGGGTGAAGAGGAAGGCGAAGCGGGCGCTGGGGTCGGCGACGCGGAAGTCGGCGGCCAGGGCGAGGACCGCGCCCGCGCCGGCGGCCACGCCGTGCACGGCCGCGATCACCGGGAACGGGCACTCGCGTACGGCACGGACCACCTGCCCGGTCATCCGGTTGAAGTCGAGGAGCTGGGCGGTGTCCATGGCGAGGGTGGCGCCGATGATCTCGTCGACGTCGCCGCCGGAGCAGAAGCCGCGTCCCTCGCCGGCCAGCACCAGCGCGCGGACCGCCCGCTCCCGGGACAGCTCGGCGAGGAGGTCGCGCAGGTCGGCGTAGGCGCCGAAGGTGAGGGCGTTGAGTTTCTCGGGGCGGGCGAGGGTGACGGTGGCGACACCGTCGGTGAGCTCGACCCGCAGGTGCTGCCAGTCGGAGGTGCGGGCGGCCGAGCCGGTGAAGGGACTCATGACGTGGGGCCTCCTCGGGCGACGTTGCCTCACGGGGCTCTGCCCTTCGAAGTTATCACCCATATGTGACTGTCGTCATGAGGGCGCGATAGAGGGGGTCGGCACCGTAGTTGTTACGGGTAACCGGCCTCTGTCACATCCGTCACGGGACAGCACGGATCGACGACAGCGCGGTAACGGCGGGAGCAGCCGCGGTGGGCGGACCGTTGGGAAGGGTAAGCCGCTCGATACCGGGGCCGAAGGTCCCGTACGGCGCCCGTCGAGCGACTCTGCCGGAGGGCGCCGTACCATTCATATGGTTGAAAGCAGGACAGCCTGCTCATGAACGGAACCGCCTTGCACGAACGCCCCTCCGCCTCCGCCTCCTGGCGCATCGCGCTGCCGCACACCGCCGCGGCGGTGCCCGTGGCCCGCGCACTGGTCCGTACGGCGCTGGCCGAGCTGGAGCACGGGGCCGACTGCGACACCGCGGAACTGCTCACCGCCGAGCTGGTCGCCAACGCCGTCGAGCACACTGCCGGGAGCGGTCCGATAGAGCTTGTCGTGGAGCTGCTGCCGAGCGGCTGCCAGGTCGAGGTGCACGACCCGGACCCGGCACCGCCGGGAAACCTCACCCGTCCCGCCAACGGCGAGCCCGACCCCTGGCAGGAACACGGCCGCGGCCTGCTCCTCATCCGAGCCCTCAGCTCATCCTGCGGCCACCGCCCGACGGACTCCGGCAAGGCGGTGTGGTTCAGACTCCCGACGGTCCCGCCTCAACGACGTCCCGTCTGATCAACGCGTCACACAAGCGTGGCGACCATGACCGCCTTGATCGTGTGCAACCGATTCTCCGCCTCGTCGAAGACGACCGAGTGCGCCGACTCGAAGACCTCGTCCGTGACCTCCAGCGATTCCAGTCCGTGCCGCTCATGGATCTCGCGGCCGACCTCCGTACCGAGGTCGTGGAACGCGGGCAGGCAGTGCAGGAACTTGACATCCGGGTTGCCGGTGGCGCGCAGCACGTCCATGGTCACGGCGTACGCCGCCAGCGCGGCGATCCGCTCGTCCCAGACCTCCTTGGGCTCCCCCATGGACACCCAGACGTCGGTGGCGACGAAGTCGGCCCCCAGGACGCCCTCGTCCACGGACTCGGTGAGCGTGATCCGCGCACCGCTGGTCTCGGCCAGCTTGCGGGCGTGGCCGACGATCTCGTCGGCGGGCCAGTAGGACCGGGGCGCGACGATCCGTACGTCCATGCCGAGCAGGGCTCCGGTCACCAGGTAGGAGTTGCCCATGTTGAAGCGGGCGTCGCCGAGGTAGGCGTAGGCGATCTCATGGACCGGCTTGCCGCAGTGCTCGGTCATGGTGAGCACGTCGGCCAGCATCTGCGTGGGGTGCCAGTCATCGGTGAGCCCGTTGTAGACGGGCACGCCCGCATGCGCCGCGAGCTCCTCGACGGCGGCCTGGCTGTCGCCCCGGTACTCGATCGCGTCGAACATCCGGCCGAGAACCCGCGCGGTGTCCTTCACCGACTCCTTGTGGCCCATCTGTGAGCCCGACGGGTCGAGGTACGTCGTCGAAGCACCCTGGTCGGCCGCCGCGACCTCGAACGCGCAGCGCGTGCGCGTCGAGGTCTTCTCGAAGATCAGCGCGATGTTCTTCCCCCTCAGGTACCGCGTCTCGACCCCGGCCTTCTTGGCGGCCTTCAACTCGGCGGACAGCGCGATCAGGGCAAGGAACTCCTCCTGGCCGAGGTCCAGCTCCTTGAGGAAGTGGCGGCCGGCGAGGGCGGTCGGGACTGTCGCCATGGGGGCGCTCCAGAGGTGCGAGAACAAGACCTTTGGAAGTCTATACGACCAATGACATTTCTATACGGCCGCCCGCTCGACCGGACAGCTCATGCACCGCGGCCCACCCCTCCCCCGCCCCAGCTCGCTGCCCGGGATCTCGATCACCTCGATGCCCTGCTTGCGCAGATGCGTGTTGGTGGTGGCGTTGCGCTCGTAGGCGACGACGACGCCCGGCTCGACGGCGAGGACGTTGCAGCCGTCGTCCCACTGCTCGCGCTCGGCCGCGTGGACGTCCTGGGTCGCGGTCAGGACGCGGATCTCGCTGAGGCCCAGCGCCGCGGCGATCGCGCGGTGCATGTGCTCCGGCGGATGGTCGGTGACCTTCAGCTCCTTGTCGGCGACGCCCGGTTCGATGGTGTACGAGCGGAGCATGCCGAGCCCCGCGTACTGGGTGAAGGTGTCGCCGTCGACCATCGTCATCACCGTGTCGAGGTGCATGAAGGCCCGCCGCTTGGGCATGTCGAGGGCCACGATCGTCTCGGCGGAGCCCGCGGCGAACAGCTTGTGGGCGAGCATCTCGACGGCCTGGGGGGTGGTCCGCTCGCTCATCCCGATGAGGACGGCGCCGTTGCCGATCACCAGGACGTCGCCGCCCTCGATGGTGGACGGATAGTCGGCCTGCCCCTCGGACCAGACGTGGAACGTTTCGTCACGGAACAGCGGATGGTGCCGATAGATCGCCTCGAAGTGCACGGTCTCGCGCTGCCGGGCGGGCCATCTCATCGCGTTGACGGAGACGCCGTCGTAGATCCAGGCGGAGGTGTCGCGGGTGAAGAGGTGATTGGGCAGGGGGGCGAGGAGGAAGTCGTCGAGGTCCATGACATGGAAGCGGACGGAGATCGGCTCCGGGTGGGCGTCGAGGAACTCGCGCTTGGTCATGCCGCCGACGAGCAGCTCGGCGAGCTCGGCGGCCGGCAGTGACTCGAAGGCGGCCCGGAGGTGGTCGGTGGCGAGTACCCCGTACTCCTTCTCGTCGAAGACGCGGTCCAGGACGAGCCCACGGGCGGCCGGGATCGCCAGGGCCTCGGTGAGCAGATCGCCGAAGAGGTGCACGGCGACACCGCGGTCGCGCAGCACATCGGCGAACCCGTCGTGCTCGGCGCGCGCCCGGCGTACCCAGAGCACATCGTCGAAGAGGAGCGCGTCCTTGTTGCTGGGGGTGAGCCTTTTGAGCTCGAGATCCGGCCGGTGCAGGATGACGCGGCGCAGCCGCCCGGCCTCGGAGTCGACATGGAATCCCATGACTCCATCCTGACCATCGACGACCGGGTTCACCCCCTGCTTGACCGTTTCCCTTTTCGTCCTCTTGACGACAATCGGGCCTCAGGTTTATCGTCTGTATGACGAAAACGAGGGGATCTCATGGCCGACATCACCCGGCGCCTGGGCTGGCGCCATCTGCGGGGCGCTCCGACGGCACACATCCGCCACCACCGCTCCGGCAAGCTCGTGCACGACGGCCCGGGACTGAGCTTCTGGTTCCGCTCCCTGACCGCCGCGCTCTCCGAGGTGCCGGGCGACGACCGCGAACTGGCGATGACCTTCCATGCCCGTACGTCCGACTTCCAGGACGTCGCGGTCCAGGCGACCGTCACCTACCGGATCGCCGACCCCGCCCTCACCGCCGCCCGCCTCGACTTCTCCATCGACCCGGACACCGGCGCCTGGCGCGGCGCTCCCCTGGAGCAGCTGGGCACCCTGCTGACGGAGACGGCCCAGCAGCACGCGCTGGACGTCCTCGCCCGTACGTCGCTGTCGTCGGCGCTCGTGGACGGCGTCACAGCGGTGCGCGAACGCGTCGCGGCGGGCCTGGCGGCGGAACCCCGGCTGCCGGCCACGGGCATCGAGGTGGTCGCCGTACGCGTGGTCGCCCTGCGTCCGGAGCCGGAGGTGGAGCGGGCCCTGCGCACCCCCGCCCGCGAGCAGATCCAGCAGGACGCCGACCGGGCGACGTACGAACGGCGTGCCGTGGCCGTCGAGCGGGAGCGGGCGATCGCCGAGAACGAGCTGGACAGCCGCATCGAACTCGCCCGCCGCGAGGAGCAGTTGGTCGACCAGCGCGGCACGAACGCCCGCCGCGAGGCGGAGGAGCAGGCAGCGGCCGACGCGGTACGGGCGCAGGCCGAGGCGGCACGCACGGTGAAGCTGGCGGAGGCGGAGGCGGCCCGTTCCGTACGGCTGGCCCGCGCCGAGGCCGAGGGCGCGCGCGAAGTGGGTGCGGCGCGGGCCGACGCACAGGCGGCCTGGCTGCGCGTGCACGCGGAGGTCGACGTGGCGACCCTGCACGCCCTGACCGGCACGCGTCTCGCGGAGAACCTGCCGCAGATCGACAGCGTGACCATCTCGCCGGACGTGCTCACCGGGCTGCTCGCCCGGCTCGGCGACGGGGAGCGGGCGTGAGCCTCGCCCCGCGGGCCGTACTCGTCCATCGCACCACGGAGTACGAGGAGTTGGTGGCCCGGCACGGCACGCACGGCCAGGCCGCCTTCTTCCTCCGCTCCCGCGGCCGGGACATCGAGGAGATCGCGGACCGCCATCGCCGCACCCGCGGAGCCCTGGCCGAGGTGACCTCCGCGATCCCTCTGACATGGCGTCAGGCACGGGTGGAGCGGGCCGACTTGGACCGCTTCCTGTTCGCACCGGAGGACGTGGTGGTCGTGGTCGGTCAGGACGGCCTGGTGGCGAACGTGGCCAAGTACCTGTCCGGACAGCCGGTGTTGGGGTTCGACTCGGACCCCGGGCGCAACCCGGGCGTCCTGGTCCGCCACCGTCCCGCGGACGCGGCGAAGCTGCTGCCGTCCGCGGCCACGGCCGGCACGGACGAACTCACCATGGTCGAGGCGGTCGCCGACGACACCCAACGCCTCGTCGCGCTGAACGAGATCTATCTGGGCGCCGCCGGACACCAGACCGCCCGCTACCGCCTGGGCCTCGACGACGACGGGGGTGTCGTCGAGGCCCAGGCCTCCTCCGGCGTGATCGTCGGCACCGGCACGGGGGCGACCGGATGGCTCCGCTCGGTGTGGCAGGAGCGAGGCGGGCAGCTGCGGTTGCCCACCCCCTCCGAGGAACGGCTGCTCTGGTTCGTCCGGGAGGCCTGGCCGTCGCCCGCCACCGGGACGTCCCTGGTGGCGGGCGAGCTCTCAGGCCCCGGCCGCCTCCGTGTCACCGTCGAGTCCGAGCGGCTGATCGCCTTCGGGGACGGGATGGAGACCGACGCGGTGGAGCTGACATGGGGGCAGTCGGTGCAGGTGGGAGTGTGCGGGGACCGGCTGCTGCTCGCGGGTTAGGGCGAGCCCGGTCACAGCCGCGGATCCACCGGCTCCGACTCCAGCGCCAGCACCCCGAACACCGCCTCGTGCACCCGCCACAGCGGCTCGCCCTCGGCCAGCCGGTCCAGGGCCTCCAGGCCCAGCGCGTACTCGCGGATCGCGAGGGAGCGCTTGTGGTTGAGGAAGCGGGAGCGGAGGCGGGCGAGGTTCTCGGGGCGGGTGTACTCGGGACCGTAGATGATCCGCAGGTACTCACGGCCGCGGCACTTGATGCCGGGCTGCACCAGGCGGCCCTGGTCACTGCGCACAACCGCCCCGACCGGCTTGACCACCATGCCCTCGCCGCCGCGTCCGGTCATCTCCAGCCACCAGTCGACGCCCGCCCGCACCGACTCGGGGTCGGCGGTGTCGACGTACAGCCGACGGGTGGTCTGAAGCAGGCCGGTGCTGTCGTGTTCCACGAGGCGGTCGAGCAGGGTGAGCTGCTCGTCATGCGGCAGGCCCGCGAGGCTGCGGCCCTGCACGGCGAGGATCTGGAACGGGGCCAGGCGGACGCCGGCGAGGCCGTCCGTGGTCCAGCAGTAGCGGCGGTACGACTCCGTGAACGCGGCGGCGTCCGCGGCCCGTTCGCGCTGCCGCGCCAGCAGGTCCGTCACCTCCACGCCCCGCGCCGCCGCACCCTCCAGCGCGGCAAGGGCGCCCGGGAACACCGCCCCGGACGCCGCGCCCACGGCCGCGTACTGCGACCGCAGCAGCCCGGACGCCTTCAGCGACCACGGCATCAACTCGGCGTCGAGCAGCAGCCAGTCCGTCTCCAGCTCGTCCCACAGGCCGGCCTGAGTCACGGCGGCCCGGACCCGGTCCAGAACCGACTCCGTCACCGAACCGTCGTCGAAGAACGGCCGTCCCGTGCGGGTGTAGAGGGACCCCGTGGGCCCGTCCACGCCGAACCTCTTCCGCGCCGCCTCCGCGTCCCGGCACACCAGCGCCACCGCACGCGAACCCATGTGCTTCTCCTCGCACACGACCCGCGCGACCCCGTCCTCCCGGTACTGCGCGAAAGCCTCCGCCGGGTGCTCCAAGTAGCCGTCGACGTGCGAGGTGGCCGTCGGGGCCATGGTCGGCGGCAGGTACGGCAGCAGCCGCGGGTCGACGGCGAAGCGGCTCATGACCTCCAGGGCCGCGGCCGCGTTCTCCTCGCGGACCGAGACACGGCCCTGGTGCCGGGTCTCGACCACCCTGCGCCCCTGCACGTCGGCGAGGTCGAGCGGCCGGCCGTCGTGTCCGCCGGGCGCCTCGGTCCGCAGCGGCTTGGTCGGCTCGTACCAGACCTGCTCGGCCGGTACGTCGACCAACTCCCGCTCCGGCCAGCGCAGCGCGGTCAGCTTGCCGCCGAAGACGGCGCCGGTGTCGAGGCAGATGGTGTTGTTGAGCCAGGTGGCCTCGGGCACGGGAGTGTGGCCGTAGACCACCGCCGCCCGGCCCCGGTAGTCCTCGGCCCACGGGTAGCGCACCGGCAGCCCGAACTCGTCCGTCTCGCCGGTGGTGTCGCCGTACAGCGCGTGCGAGCGCACCCGCCCGGACGTACGGCCGTGGTACTTCTCCGGCAGTCCGGCGTGGCAGACGACGAGTCGGCCGCCGTCGAGGACGTAGTGGCTGACCAGTCCGTCGATGAACTCCCGTACCTCGGCGAGGAATTCGTCCGACTGACCCGCCATCTGCTCGATGGTCTCCGCCAGTCCGTGGGTGTGCTGGACCTTGCGGCCCTTGAGGTAGCGGCCGTACTTGTTCTCGTGGTTGCCCGGCACGCACAGTGCGTTCCCGGAGCCGACCATCGACATCACTCGGCGCAGCACGCCCGGGCTGTCCGGGCCGCGGTCGACCAGGTCGCCGACGAAGACGGCCGTACGGCCGTCGGGGTGGACGCCGTCGACGTAGCCCAACTTGCCGAGCAGGGACTCCAGTTCGGAGGCGCAGCCGTGGATGTCGCCGACGATGTCGAAGGGGCCGGTGAGGTGGGTCAGGTCGTTGAACCGCTTCTCGGTGACGATCGACGCGTGCTCGACCTCCTCGACGCCCCGGAGGATGTGCACCTTGCGGAAGCCCTCGCGCTCCAAGTGCCGTAGGGAGCGGCGCAGTTCGCGGGTGTGGCGCTGGATGACCCGGCGCGGCATGTCGGCGCGGTCGCTGCGGGCGGCGTTGCGCTCGGCGCACACGTCCTCGGGCACGTCGAGCACGATGGCTATGGGCAGCACGTCGTACTGCCGGGCCAGCTCGATCAGCTGGCGCCGGGAGTCCGACTGCACGCTCGTCGCGTCGACGACCGTACGACGGCCCGCGGCGAGGCGCTTGCCCGCGATGTAGTGCAGGACGTCGAAGGCGTCGCGGGTGGCGGACTGGTCGTTCTCGTCGTCGGAGACCAGGCCGCGGCAGAAGTCGGAGGAGATGACCTCGGTGGGCTTGAAGTTCTGGCGGGCGAAGGTGGACTTGCCGGAGCCGGAGGCGCCGATGAGCACCACGAGGGAGAGATCGGTGACGGGCAGGGTGCGTCCCGTGCGGGTCTCGGTCATGCGGCCTTCGCCTCCTTCTCGGTCACGGTCATGCCGGCTGTGCTCATTGAAAAAATAGCCATCTGCGTGGGCGGTCCCACCTCGGGGTCGTCGGGTCCTACCGGCACGAACTCCACGCCGTACCCGTGTCGTTCGGCGACGGCGCCGGCCCAGGTCCGGAACTCCTCGCGCGTCCACTCGAAGCGGTGGTCGCCGTGCCGGACGTGGCCGGCCGGGAGGGACTCCCAGCGGACGTTGTACTCGACGTTCGGGGTGGTCACGAGGACCGTCCGGGGGCGGGCGGAGCCGAACACCGCGTACTCCAGGGCGGGTAGCCGCGGCAGGTCGAGGTGCTCGATGACCTCGCTGAGCACGGCGGCGTCGTAGCCCTTGAGGCGGTTGTCGGTGTAGGCCAGCGAGCCCTGGAAGAGCTTGACGCGGGAGGCCTGGCGCTCGCCCATGCGGTCCAGCTTGAGCCGCCGGGAGGCGATGGTGAGCGCCCGCATGGACACGTCGACGCCCACGATCTCGGCGAACCGCGGGTCCTTGAGCAGCGCCTGCACCAACTGGCCCTGCCCGCAGCCGAGATCGAGCACGCGGGCGGCGCCGGACGTGCCGAGCGCCGCGATGATGGCGTCCCGGCGCTGCTCGGCGAGCGGGGTCGGCCGCTCCTCCGACTCGGTCTCCGCCGCCACCGCGTTGTCGATCTCCTCGACCTCGGTGTCGTCCGCCTCGGCCAGCCGCACCAGCTCCAGCCGCTCCATCGCCTGCCGGGTCAGCGACCAGCGCCGCGACAGATACCGGCTGGTGATCAGCTTCTGCTCCGGGTGCGCGGGCAGCCAGCCCTCACCCGCCCGCAGCAGCTTGTCGACCTCGTCGGGGGACACCCAGTAGTGCTTGGCGTCGTCGAGGACGGGCAGCAGGACGTACAGGTGGCGCAGGGCCTCGGCGAGGGTGAGCGACTCCGACTCCAGCACGAGACGGACGTAGCGCGAGTCGCCCCACTCGGGGAACTGCGCGTCCAGCGCCACGGGTTCGACGGTGACCGTCCACCCGAGCGGCTCGAAGAGACCTCGTACGAGGCCGGGGCCGCCGCGGGCGGGCAGCGCGGGCACCTCGATGCGCAACGGGCGTGTCTGCTGCGGGAGTTCGGGCCGTGCGGTGCAGGTGCCCTTCATCGCGCTGGAGAACACGCCGCTGAGGGCCACCGCGAGCAGTGAGGAGGCCGCGTACGGGCGGTCGTTCACATACTGCGCGAGCGCCGCGTCGGGCGCGCCGCCCCGCCCCTTGCCCTTGCCGCGCCGGACCAGCGCCACCGCGTCGACCTCCAGCAACAGCGCCGCCGTGCAGCGCTCGGCGTCCGCCTCGGGGTAGAGGACGTGCGCCGTGCCGTAGGACGTGGAGAACGCCTGCGCTTTCTCGGGATGCTTGTGCAGCAGGAAGCCGAGGTCGGTGGCGGGGCGTTCTTCAGTGCCGGTGGTGCTGATCGTCAGGAACACGGTGGGTAACCTCGAAGGGCCGTCTGAACTGTGGATTCTCGCTATCGACGTGCCCCCACAACCTACAGCGGATGCTCCCGGACACCCTCAGGGTTTTCGGGCTCAGGTGAGGGCGGCCACCAGGCAGGCGAAGGCGGCGATGATGACGGCGACGCGGACGTAGTGCCAGCGGTCCCAGCGCTTCATCTGCTCCTTCCAGTCGGCCGGCCGGCTGCCAGCGGTCCACGTCTTGACCCGGTTGTTGATCGGGACGAGCACCAGGATCGACATGAGCACGCTGACGATCAGCAGCGCGGCGGCGGTCACGACGAGGCCGGTGCCATCGTCGTCCCATCCGGCGACGGCCCAGACCCCGACGAGGACGAGCGAGCCGATGTACCAGAACGGCATCACGGCGCCGCCCAGTCGGGCCCCGTGGACGCGGCCGCGCAGGCCGTTGTCGCCGGGGAGTGCGTTGAGGATCGGGTTACTGAAGAAGGGGACGGAGAACTCCACCCCCACCATCACGCCGACGACCACGATGGTGACGACCTCGAGTGCATTGAGCATGATGACTCCTCCTGAGATCTAGCACTGCTAGGTAATGAGGCAACGCTATCTCTACTGCCGCTCGATTGTCTAGCGATGCTAGGATCGAATCATGTCGGTACAGGAACGCAAACGACGCGAACGGGCGGACCGCGAGCGCCTCATCTTGGCGACGGCCCGCGAACTCGCCGAGCAGCAGGGCTGGGACGCGGTCACCACCCGGCGGCTCGCCGAACGCATCGAATACAGCCAGCCCGTCCTCTACAGCCACTTCCGCGGCAAGCGCGAGATCATCGGCGCCGTCGCTCTGCAGGGCGCTTCCGAGATGGCCGTGGCGATGCGGGCCGCGACCGCCGCCGCCGACGGCCCCCGCGCCCGGGTCACCGCGCTGGCCCGTGCCTACCTCGCCTTCGCGGAACGCCATCCGGCGGTCTACGACGCCCTGTTCCAGCTCGACGGTGGCCTGGCGTACGCGCAGGAGGACACCCCCGAACCGTTGAAGGACGCCTTCGCCGCGCTGCTGGAGTGCCTCAGCGAGGTCGCCGGGGACGGCATGCGCCCGGAGCTGTTCACCGAGACGTTCTGGGCGTCCCTGCACGGACTGGCCACCCTGACCCGAGCGGGACGGCTCCCGCCGGAGGACACCGAGCGCAGGACGGAGCTGCTGGTGGACCGGCTCGCCATGCTCTGACGCACCGGCCCGGATGGCACACGGCCGGGGTCCTCGGGCCCAGCTGCCTGCGGCCTGTCAGCTCTGTGAGGTGCCTGCAGCGCGCGCCTGACGGCACGACCCGCGCCGAGGCGCCCCGGAAGAGTTCCGGGGCGCCCGTCCCTCATCCGGGAGGTGCTACGGCAGCTGCGACTGGACCTCGGAGGCGATCAGGTCCAGGTGGTCCAGATCGCCGAGGTCGAGGATCTGGAGATAGAAGCGCCGCGAGCCGGTCTTGGCGTAGCGGCCGATCTTGTCGACGACCTCGGCGGGGGAACCGGCGAGGCCGTTCGTCTTCAGCTCGTCGACCTCGCGGCCGATCGCGGCGGCACGGCGGGCGACCTCCCGGTCGTCCTTGCCGACACAGGCGACGAGGGCATTGGAGTAGATGATGTCGTCGGCCTTGCGCCCGGCCTGCTCGGCGGCGGCACGGACCCGGCCGAACTGGCGCTCGCTGTCCTCGACGGAGGCGAACGGCATGTTGAACTCGTCGGCGTACTGCGCGGCGAGGCGGGGCGTGCGGGTGGCGCCGTGGCCGCCGATGAGCACGGGGATCTTCGGCTGGGCGGGCTTGGGCAGGGCGGGCGAGTCGGTGAGGTCGTAGTACTCGCCGTGGAAGTCGAAGGTCCGGCCGGCCTCCGTGGCCCACAGCCCGGTGACGATCTCCAACTGCTCTTCGAGGCGGCCGAACTTCTCCTTCGGGAACGGGATGCCGTACGCCTTGTGCTCCTCCTCGAACCAGCCCGCGCCCAGGCCCAGTTCGACACGGCCACCCGACATCTGGTCGACCTGCGCGACCTGGATGGCGAGGACGCCGGGCAGCCGGAAGGTACCGGCGGTCATCAACGTGCCGAGCCGGATGCGCCGCGTCTCCCGGGCCAGGCCGGCGAGGGTGATCCAGGCGTCCGTGGGGCCCGGGAGCCCGTCGCCGGAGCCCATCTTGAGGTAATGGTCGGAGCGGAAGAAGGCATCGAATCCAAGATCCTCCGTGGCCTTGGCGACCGCGAGGAGGGTGTCATAGGTGGCGCCCTGCTGGGGCTCGGTGAAGATACGCAGATCCATACACCCATCCTGCACGCTCCGGCCCGGTCAGCCCCACCGGTCCCCCTGGCCCCAGCGCGCCGAAGGGAGGCGGGGCTGCGTCTACCCCGCCTCCCTCTCCGGTAAGGCCTCCCCCAGATCCCGGTCCGTCAGCCGCCGCAGCATCTCCAGCACGCGGTCCCGGGATTCGTCCGCCGCGTCGATCGCCTCCATGCATTGCCAGTACGTCGCCTCGTCGTCAGCGGAGGAGGCGATGCCGACCAGGGCGATACCCACCTCGCCGAGCAGACCGCCGAGGTACATCAGGGCCTGCCGGGCGTCGCCCAGTTCGCTGAGCTGGGCCGCGCGCAGGTCGGTGTCGGGGACGTCCGGGCGGTCCAGGACACCGCAGCCTCTGCCCGCGAGTTCGGTCAACCCCAGTGCCTCGCCCCGTAGTTCGGGTGGGCCGGAGACCGCGAGGCGGCTGCCTATCGCCTGCGCGAGGGCCTGTGCCTGCCACGCTTCCGCCATGGTCTGTGGCGCCTCGCCGCTCCCCGCGAGCGCGCGCCTGCTCGTCACGATGAGCCGCACCGCGTCCATGCGCTGC
Organism: Streptomyces sp. 4N124; assembly: GCF_052245395.1. Lineage (NCBI taxonomy): Bacteria > Bacillati > Actinomycetota > Actinomycetes > Kitasatosporales > Streptomycetaceae > Streptomyces > Streptomyces sp. 4N124. The sequence goes on along the minus strand of NZ_JBQQBS010000012.1, from coordinate 19,233 downwards.
CCCAGTCTGTCCCGACGCGCTCGTCGCGCGTTCGCCCGAACTCCGCTGTCCACTACCCAGAGTGAGGTCCGACGGGACGAAAAGCCAGAGGAAGACGGAAATCTTCGGACAACGAATCGGATTCGGGCGGGTTTTTGACTGCGGAGAGTGAAAATGGAGCCGTCAACTCCCCCTCGGGTGCCCTACTCGTCCCGCTCCCCCGCCGCCGGAAACCTCCGCTCGTTCCGGTCGATCTTCGCGTCCAGCGCGGCCAGCGGGTCGATGCCGAGGACCTCGCAGAGCTGCAGCAGATAGGCGAGCACATCGGCGACCTCATCGGTGACTCGGTGCGCGGTGTCGGGGTCGTCCATGACGGCGGCCGACTCCTCCGGGGTCAACCACTGGAAGATCTCCACGAGTTCGGAGGCCTCCACGCTGAGCGCGGCGACGAGGTTCTTGGGGGTGTGGTACGGCTGCCAGTTCCGCGCGGCGGCGAACTCGGCCAGCCTGCGCTGCAGTTTCGCCAGGTCCAGGTCGTCAGTCACGCGTCAAGGTGTACCACCGTGACGCCGTCCGTCCCCGCGGCCCAGGATGCGTCGCTCACCGCGCCGACGAGGCGGATGTGCCCGCGCTCGCACATCCGCGCCGCCAGCCGCAGCAGTCCGTCGCGCTGCCGTGGGTCCAGGCAGTGGTCGAGGCCGTCGGCGAGGACGGTGAGCGTCTGCATGGCAGCGGGCACCTCCCCGGCCGGGTCGACTTCGAGAACGCCCGGCCCGGTGAGCAGGACCAGCGTCAGCGCGAGATGCCTCAACTCGCCGTCGCCGAGCCGTTCGAGGGCGGTGCGCGGGCCGTCGCCCCGGTCGAGTACGGCGCGGACCGTGCCGTCGCCGAGGGGTTCGGCGAGGACGTCCGCGACGGGTCCCGCGCATCCGGCCCGCACCGCCGCCACGAGTTGCGCGTGCCGCCTGCCGCACTCGGTGCGGGTGCGCCACAGGACGTCGGCGAGGTTGTCGCAGCCGCCGAGGAGCCGGCCGGAGCCGAGCGGCACGGGCCTGCGCATACGGTCGGGCCGTGGGTCGCAGGCGAAGACGGAGCGCAGGGCGACGACCATCTGCTCGGCGGCGGCGAGGACGCGCCGCTGCCCGTCCGTCTTGCCGGCCACCCGCAGCGGCAGCAGCGCGGTGCCGAGCCGGTCGTCCGGCAGCGGGGCGCGGGTGACGGGCGCCGATCCGGCCGTGTGCCAGGCGGCCTGTACGGCACGGCGCCCGGGGTCGCGCAGGGCGGTCTCCAGGAGGACCAGCCCCTCGGCGCTCAACCGCTCGCCCACGATGCGCAGTTCGGGCTCGGCCTGGACGGCGACATCGAGCCGGACCGGGCCCTGGGGACCGTCTACCGTGCAGCCGATCCGGAAGCCGCGGCGGCGCTGCGCGTCGGGCCGGGCCCGTTCGGGAACGCAGGCGACCGGATCCGGGAACACCTCACCGAGCTCGGCCCCTCCCCCGAGCCGCGCCAGCGCCTCGTACGCCCTGAGCGCACTTGTCTTCCCGCAGCCGCTCCGACCTGCGAACAGGGTGAGCGGCCCGAGCGGAAACCCGGCCCGCCGGTGCCCGGCGAACGCCGACAGCCGCAACTCCGTGACACAGGGCCGGTCGGGTCGGTTCCCGACGGACGCGGGCGCGCAAGAAGACGAGGACGAAGAGGACGCCGAAGACCTGGGAGTCCCCGGCGACACGGATGACGCGGGCATATCCGGACCGTAGGGCTCCGTCCGTCAGCCGAACCGTTCCGCCCCGTCCGGCTTCCTACGATCGGGGGACCGGCGGCCTCACGGTCCGGCCACGCCTTCCATCAGCCCGCTCACCTCGGTGCCCGGCGGCGTCAGCAGGAACACATTGCGGTCGACGCGATGCATCCCGCTCGCCAGGCCGAAGACGACGCCGGTGCTGAAGTCCAGGACGCGCTTGGCGACTTCGGTCTCCGCTCCGGTCAGGTCGAGCAGCACCGGGACGCCCGCCATCAGCGTCTCGGCGACCTCGCGGGCGTCGCCGAAGACACTCACCCTCAGGACGACGAACCGGCGCCGCGGTTCGGTGTCCGCGTCCGGAAGCGCACGGTGGCCCACCGCGGACGGCCAGGCATCGCGACCACGCAGCGGTACGACCTGGGCGAGCCCTTCCCACTGTTCATCGGTGACGTCATGACCGTTCACCGGTTCCCCCCGAACTGACTCGCCTTCAATGCCTGCACCAGCCAATTCTTACGCCACACCACCCGTTCGGCCCAACGCGACACGGTCCCGCGCCCCGCACATGACGAGCGTCACCCCTCTCTTACAGCGCTCACACCCGACTCTTCATCACCATCAGCACCCCACTCACCGGGCCCGCCTACAGTCCGGTGCCGTGTACGTGGCAGAACGTATGGCTCCCCCTCGGCAGGCACCGTCCACGGTGTCCGTGTCCGAGTCCCCGGCCCAGTGGCACCGCGTCCTGACCCTGCTGGCCGACATCAGCCTGCTCATCGGGACGCGCGCCGTTTGGACGACGGCGGCCGATCACCGGCTGCTCGTGGCGGCGGTGATCTCCGTCTGCTACGTCTCGATCCTCGCCTGTGGAGTGCTGGCACTGGTGGTCCGGCGGGCCCGGTCCCTCGCCCGGGTGGACGCGTGTGTGCTGGTCACGGCCGTGACGCTGACGCTGAGCGCGTATGCCGTGGCGCACGGCGGCTCGGACGAGGCGCTCCTGACCACCCAGGCCGCGAAGGACCTTGTCGCGGGACACCCCGTCTACGGGCAGCCCTGGCCATGGCTCTTCCGCCACGGCGTCGCCCTCACCCCGACCGTCACCGGTGGCTACGACCTCACGTACGGCTATCCCCCACTGGCCCCGCTGCTGACCGCGCCCCTGCTGTGGGTCGGGCACGGCGCCCTCGCGGCCACCCTCGTGAGCACCGGCGCGCTGATCGTCGGCGCCGTGGTGCTGTGGTGGATGCTGCCCGTGCCGTGGCGGTCGGCGGCGACCATGGTGTGCCTCGGTTTCGGGCTGCTGCCGTCGTACGGCCGGCTCGGCTACCCGGCGATCGTGGCGCTGGCCCTGCTGATCCCGGTGGTGGTGCGCTGGCCGCGGATCGGGCGGGGCGGGCGGCTCGGGGCGGCCGGGGTGGCGCGGGCCGCGTGTCTGGGGGCGGCGTGCGCGGCGCAGCAACTGCCGTGGTTCCTGGCGCCGTTCCTGCTGGCAGGGATATATGCCGTACGACGCGGGGAGCTGGGGTCGCGGGCGGCGACGCTGATGCTGCTCAAGGTCGTCGGGGTCGCCGTCACCGTATGGCTGCTGATCAACACGTACTTCGTGGTGAGCGAGCCGGGTGACTGGGTCCGGGGCATCGCGCTGCCGTTGACGCAGGGGGCGGTGCTGCACGGGCAGGGGCTGGTGGACGTCTCCCTGTACTTCACGGACGGCAGCGACCGGCTCGACTGGTACTCCCACGCGAGCCTGCTGCTGGCGGCGGGACAGCTGGCGCTGTTCGTGCTGTTCGTACGGCGGTTGGGTCCGGCGGCGGCCGTGCTGCCGTGGTGTGCCTTCTATCTGGCGACGCGTTCGCAGGACGGCTACTACCTGATGATGACGCCGCTGTGGCTGGCGGCGGCGGTGACCGCACCGGCGCCGGAGTTCGCCGGGGCGTGGCAGCCGCGTGCGCTGTCCGGTGCCGGACGCCGTTCGGCGCGGATCGCGGCGACGGTGCTGCTGCTCGCCCCGGCGTTCGGGAGCGCGGTCTGGGCGGCGACGGGGACGCCGCCGCTGCGGATGCAGGTGACCTCGGTGCGGCGGGCCTCGGCCGACACGGTCTCCCTGCTTGCCCTCCGCGTCACCAACGCGGGCGGCAGCGCACTGTCGCCGCACTTCATGCTCACCACAGGTCAGGGCACGCACCCGTACTGGTCGATCGTGCGGGGCCCGGCGACCCTGCCCGCCCATGCCACCGCGTCGTACGAACTCCAGCCTCCCGGAGGGGAGTTCCCGCTCCCCGGGCCGCGGGTACGGATCCGGCTGCGTGCCTTCACCGCCGTACCGCAGACGCTGTCGAGTACGGATGTGCGTCTGCGGGCGGAGGGTTGACGTACCGTCAGGCGGCGGTGCGGACGAAGCGGAGGGTGGCGGCGACCGTCGTGAGGCCACGGATCATGCCCAGCTGGTTCCAGCCCATGCCGAACTGGTCGCGGTTCACGGAGAACTCCGCGTCCAGGGTGAGTGAGTCGGCGTCCGAGCCGATCAGGCGGGCGGTGAAGGACTGGGGGCGGCTGATGCCGCGTGCGGTCAGCTGACCGACGACGTGGACCTGGTCGCCGTCGCGGAGTTCGGCGCTGCGGACCGCGAAGGTGATCTCGGGGTGGTGGTCGGCGTCGAAGAAGTCGGCGGACCGCAGGTGCGTGTCGCGCTTGGCGTTGCCGGTGTCCAGGGTGGTGGCGTCCAGGGTCACGGTGCCGACGGCGGACCCGTCGGACCGCACCTCGCCCTGGCCGGTGACGGCGCCGAAGGTGCCCTTCACCGTGACCATGCCCCACATCGTCTTGTGCCGGAGGGCGACGGTGGACGCGGTGGTGTCGAGCTGCCACAGTCCGGTTTCCACGGCGACGGTCATGATCGTTCCCTGCTTTCCTGACAACTGCCTGGTGATTCAAATTTGGATGACCTCACGCTAGCCGACTATCCAAATCTGAACAACCCCGTCGGTCCAAAAATGGACAACAGGTAGACTCGAATTCATGGCCGACTCCGACGCACACCCCGCCGACCTGCCCGAATGCCCTTCCGCGCAGGGTGGCGGACTGCTGCCCGCGGAGCTGCGCGCCTGGATGGTGCTGCTGGCGGCGACAGGCGCCGTCGAGCAGCGACTGCGGGCCGTGGTCAAGGAGCGCCTGGACGTCTCGCACGACGAGTTCCTGGTCCTGTGCCTGCTGGCCGAGCAGCCCGAGACGGGTCTGCGCATGACCCGGATCGCCGAACTCCTGGGCCGCCCCAAGACCCGGCTCACCTACCAGATCGCCTGCCTCCAGCACGCCGGCCTGGTCTCCCGCAGGTCGGTCTGCGGCGACAAGCGCGGCATCGAGGTGACCCTCACGGACAAGGCCCGCCGCCTGCTGTCGGAGGCCTCCGGCGGCCTCGCCGACACGGTCAAGGAGGCCCTCGCCCAGTTCATGGGGGCCGACCAGCGGGAAGCCATGTGCGGCCTGGTGCCCGACCTCGCCCAGGAGCCTGAAGGCCACTGACGCCCCGGTTGTCCCGAGGAGCCCGGGGTACCCGGCTGCCGACCGCAGCCGAAGGAGCGCTCCATGGCCGTGTCCGACCTGCCCGCACCCGTCACCCGCCGAGGGACCGCGCCGCCGCTCGACGGCGGTGGCCTTCAGGAGGCGCTGCGCGCACGCGTCGACGGCGAGGTGCGGTTCGACGCCGGGAGCCGGGCCGCGTACTCGACCGACGCCTCCAACTTCCGGCAGACCCCGATCGGTGTGGTCGTCCCCCGTACCCCCGAAGCGGCCGTGGAAGCCGTTGCCGTCGCGCGCGAGTACGACGCACCCGTGCTGTCCCGGGGCGGCGGGACGAGCCTGGCCGGACAGTGCACCAACACGGCGGTGGTGATCGACTGGTCGAAGTACTGCAACCGGCTGGAGTCCGTGGACACCGACGCCCGCACCTGCGTCGTCCAGCCCGGCATCGTGCTGGACGACCTCAACCGGCAACTCGCGGGCACCGGGCTGCGCTTCGGACCCGAACCCGCCACCCACATGAACTGCACGATCGGCGGCATGATCGGCAACAACTCCTGCGGCGCCACCGCCCAGGCCACCGGCAAGGTGGTCGACAACGTCGCCCGCCTGGAAGTGCTCCTCTACGACGGCACGCGCTTCTGGTGCGGCCCGACCGACGACGAGGAGTACGCCGAGATCGAGCGGCACGGTGACCTCCGCTCGGCGGTCTACCGGCGGTTGCGCGCCCTGCGCGACACCTACGCCGACGAGATCCGGCACCGTTTCCCCGACATCCCCCGCCGCGTCTCCGGCTACAACCTCGACTCACTGCTGCCGGAACACGGTTTCGACGTCGCCGGACTGCTGGTCGGCAGCGAGTCCACGCTCGTCACCGTGGTGCGTGCGGAGTTGAAGCTGGTACCCGTGGTGAAGGAACGGACGCTGGTCGTGCTCGGGTTCACGAGCGTCGAGCGCGCCGCCGACTCGGTGCCGGATATCCTGCCGTACGAGCCGATGGCACTGGAGGGCGTCGACTCCAAGCTCATCCGCGACGAGCAGCTCAAGCACCTCAATCCGCAGGCGATCTCCGAACTGCCCCAAGGCAAGGCCTACTTGATGGTCGAGTTCGGCGGCGAGACGCTCAAGGAGTCGGACCGGCGGGCGCATCGCATGCTGGAAGCGCTGGACGAGAGCGAGCACGACCCCGAGGTCGCGTTCGTGGACGACCCGGACCGCGAGGAGGAGCTGTGGCAGGTCCGCGAGGCCGGGCTCGGCGCCACCGCGCACGTCCCGCACCGGCCCGACACCTTCGAGGGCTGGGAGGACTCCGCCGTACCGCCCGAACGCCTCGGTGACTATCTGCGCCGGCTGCAGGACCTGTTCGAGGAGTTCGGCTACCGCAGCGACACCGGCCCCAGCCTCTACGGCCACTTCGGGCAGGGCTGTGTGCACACCCGGATCTCCTTCGACCTGTACACCGCCGACGGTGTGGCCGCCTACCGGCGCTTCATGGAACGGGCGGCCGATCTGGTCGCCGAGTTCGGCGGGTCCTTCTCCGGTGAGCACGGGGACGGGCAGAGCCGGGGCGAGCTGCTGGCGCGGATGTTCGGGGAGGAGCTGGTCGAGGCGTTCGGCCGGCTCAAGGCCGTGTTCGATCCGCGGGACCGGATGAACCCCGGCAAGGTCGTGGCGCCGTACGGGCTCGACGAGAATCTGCGGCTGGGCGGCGACTGGGCGCCGTACGACCCGCGCGATCTGCACTTCCGTTTCCCGGACGACGGCGGGTCGTTCGCCGAGGCCGCGAATCGGTGCGTGGGCGTCGGCAAGTGCCGCCAACTCACCAACAAGGGCGGCGCGGTGATGTGCCCCTCCTACCAAGTCACCCTGGAGGAGGAGCACTCCACGCGCGGACGGGCCCGGCTGCTGTTCGAGATGCTCGACGGGCACGGGGACGGCGCGATCCGGGACGGCTGGCGGTCGGAGGCGGTGAGGGACGCCCTCGATCTGTGTCTGGCGTGCAAGGGATGCAAGAGTGACTGTCCCGCCGACGTCGACATGGCCACGTACAAGGCGGAGTTCCTCGCCCACCACTACGCACGCCGGCCATGGCGCAGGCCACGCTCCGACCTGACCATGGGCTGGCTGCCGGTCGTCGCGCAGGCGGTGGGCCGCGCGCGGCTGGGGCCGGTGGTCAACGCCTTCACGCACCTGCCACCGCTGTCGAAGGCGGCCGTGGCGCTCGCGGGGGTCGAGGAGCGGGAGCTGCCACGGTTCGCCGGTCGCACACTGCAGCAGTGGTTCGCCCGGCGGCGCGGGGCGTACGGCCACGGGGCGCGCGGGACGGTCCTGCTGTGGCCGGACACCTTCACCAACTTCTTCCACCCGCACGTCGGTCAGGCCGCCGTCCGGCTGCTGGAGCACGCGGGCTGGCGGGTCGAGCTGCCCGGCGAGCCCATGTGCTGCGGGCTGACATGGATCTCCACCGGGCAACTCGGCGTCGCCGAACGCGTCCTCGGGCGGACCGTCCGCCGCCTCGCCGGGCACGTCCGCGACGGCGGTCTCGTCGTCGGTCTGGAACCGAGTTGTACGGCTGTGTTCCGGTCGGACGCGGCAGAGCTGTTCCCCGGTGACCGGGACGTACGGAGGTTGCGCGAGCAGACCGTGACCCTGGCCGAACTGCTCACCGAGCACTCCCCCGGCTACGAGCCCCCGCGACTGCCCGGCCGGGAGGCGCTGGTCCAGGTGCACTGCCATCAGCACGCGGTGCTGGGGTGGGACGCCGACCGGGAGTTGCTCGGCCGGGCAGGGGTCGAAGCCGAGCGGCTGGAGTCCGGGTGCTGCGGACTGGCCGGCAACTTCGGGTTCGAGCGGGGGCACTTGGAGGTGAGCAAGGCGTGCGCGGAGCGGGTGTTGTTGCCGCGGTTGCGGGAGACGGATGCGGGTGTGGCTGTTCTGGCGGATGGGTTCAGTTGCCGTACGCAGATTCATGAGCTGGACAGTGGGGGGCATGAGGGGGTGCACTTGGCGGAGTTGCTGGCGTCGGGGCTGCCTCATATGTGACGCGTGACATGTGACATAGCACCACCTCAGAGGCTCTGCTCGAAGTGGCTCGGCCGGCCATCCCACTGCACAAGGCGCCCCTCCCGCGCGGCGCGAGCGCGCGGCACAAGAGTCCACGTGCCGTCGGCCCGGAGCAGCGCGGCCGAGTGCCAGGGCGTCGTCCAGGCATCCGGCGCGTCGAGCAGCCGGATGCCGAACTTGGCGGCGCCGGTCGGCTGGGGGTGGATGGACAGGCGTACGGCGCCGGGGTGGTGCTCGGCGATCAGGTCGCCCCAGGCGCGGCTGCGCTGGATGACGCCGTAGGCACGCCGTCGGCATTCACGCTGGAGGGCGGAACGGGTGCCGGAGAAGTCGGCCGTGTCCTCGACGAGGAACCGGGTGATGCCCCGGTACAGGGACAGGGCGTGGTCGTCGGAACGGACCTCGGCGCGCAGGGCGTCCACCGTGGGGGCGTAGCGCTCGTGGACGTGGGCGCGCTTCGTGTCGTTCGGCCGGTCGCCGAGGACATCGCGGAGGTCGAACACCGACAGTCTCTCCAGGCCCAACTGGTCTATGAGGAGCCGGAGTTCGTCAGCGTACGCGTCGATGTGCTCGTCCGGGACGCGGATCAGGTCGCCGAAGACATGGCCGTCGGAGCAGATGGTGACGCGGGCGCCGGGCGGGTAGACGCGCTCCACCTCCTCGCAGAGGGCGTCCAGGAAGCGGAGGGAGAGGCGTTCGCCCTGGTCGGGGAGGTGGCCGAGGACCTTGGCGGGGTTGGGGGATTTGCAGGGGAAGCCGGGGAGGGTGAAGCGGACGGGTGTGCCGGCTCGTACGAAGGCGGCGATCCCACGCAGTTGGTGGGGGAACGCCTCGGCGGAGGCGGCGCCGGTGGCGTCCGTCGTGCGGTGGTGCGGGAGCAGCAGGCGCAGGATCGACGCGCTCGTGGTGAGCGTGTCCGGCGCGGTCGTCGACGGCATGGGGGTGGGGTCTCCTCGGGAGGTCGTCAGACACGTCGGTCGTAGCCCACGGGCAGGTGGTTGGCGCCGCGACCGAGGACCGCCGGGATCCACTCGATCTCGTCGTCCGGGACGGCGAGGTGCAGACCCGGCAGCCGGGCGAGCAAGGTGCCCAGGGCGACCTGGAGTTCGGTGCGGGCGAGGGCCGCGCCGGGGCAGAAGTGGATGCCGTGGCCGAAGGCCAGATGCGGGTTGGGCGAGCGGTCCAGGTCGAGGGTGTCGGGGGCCTCGAAGCGGCGCGGGTCGCGGTTGGCGGCGCACAGGGAGACGATCACGGAGTCGCCGGCCGGGATGCGGGTGCCGTGCAGATCGCTGTCCTCGGCGAAGAAACGCCAGGTGGTCAGCTCGAAAGCGCTGTCGTACCGCAGAAGTTCCTCGACGGCGCGCGGGAGCAGGGCCGGGTCGTCGCGGAGGCGGGCGAGTTGAGCGGGGTGGCGGCACAGGGCGATCAGGGCGGTGGTGATCTGGTTCGTGACCGGTTCCTGCCCCGCCACCAACAGCTGGAAGATCATGGAGTCCAGCTCTTCCTGGGACAGCTCGCGGCGGTCGCGGGCCACGACCAGACGGCTGAGCAGATCGTCGTTCCCGTGTGCGCGCTTGTGGGCGACGATCTCGGCGATATAGCTCTGCAGCCCGTGCAGCCGGGCCTCGTACACCGCCCGCCCCGGATCGGCCGGACCGACCGGCTGGACGACCTTGCCCCAGTCCCGGTCGAAGCGTTCCGCCAGCTCCGCGGGGAGGCCGATGACCTCGGCGAGGACCTGGAAGGGGAGGTGGGCGGCGAATCCGGTGACGAGGTCGGCGGGGCCGGTCTCCGGCAGGCGGTCGATCAGAGCGTCCGCCAACTCCTGGAAGCGCGGGCGCAGTTGATCGACGCGGCGCGGGGTGAACGCTTCCGTGACATGGCGCCGCATCCGGGTGTGCTTCGGCGGGTCCTGGTGCAGGAGGTGCACCTGGAGCTGGGAGTGCTGCGGCTCCGGCATGATCGAGGCGCGGGCCCGCCAGCGGTCGTTGCCGCGGTCGTGGTTCTTGCCGAGCCGGTCGTCGTTGAGGGCGGCGTGTGCGGCGTCGTAACCGGTGACGAGCCAGGCCTGGACGCCGCTGGGGAAGAGCACCGGGTGCACCGGGCCGTCCTCGCGCAGACGCTCGTAGAGCGGATACGGGTTGCTCTTGTAGGGGCAGCCCATGAGCGGGACGGGCTCGGACAGCGGTTCCTGGACTGTCATCAGGGGGTTCCTCAAGGTCCTCAGAGGGCGAGTTCGGGGCGGTAGTGGTCCAGCCACAGGGCCAGGTCGACGACGCGTTCGAGACGGAGGCGGTGGCCCCACTCCAGGCGGTCGGGCGGGGTGTCGAGGCAGGGCTTGATGCGGGTCTCGTCGGCCAGCTCGCGGACCGACGGCAGGACCTCGCGGGCCATGTCCTGGAGGCCGCGGTTGTAGTCGGGGTGGTGGGTGGCCGGGTAGTGGTTCTTGGGCCGGAGGAGTACGGAGTCGGGCGCCAGGCCCGCCCCCGCGGCTCGCAGCAGGCTCTTCTCCCGGCCGTCGAAGCTCTTCAGCGCCCACGGGACGGAGTAGGCGTACTCGACGAGCCGGTGATCGCAGTAGGGCACCCGCACCTCCAGCCCCTGCGCCATGCTCAACCGGTCCTTGCGGTGCAGGAGTTGGCGCAGCCAGCGGGTCAGGGACAGATGCTGCATCTCGCGCTGCCGGTGCTCGGTCTCCGTCTCGCCCTCGATGTGCGGTACGGCGGCGAGCGCGTCGCGGTAGGTGTCGGCGCGGAACTCGCCCATGTTCAAGCCGAGTTCGGGGTTGAGCGGCATGGCGGCGTCGTCGCCGGTGACCAGCAGCCAGGGGAAGGTGGGCGCGGCCAGCGCCTTGGGGTTGTGGAACCAGGGGTAGCCGCCGAACACCTCGTCCGCCGCCTCGCCGGACAGTGCGACGGTCGAGTGCCGCCGTATCTCCCCGAACAGCAGATACAGCGAGGTGTCCATGTCGCCCACCCCGATGGGCGAGTCACGGGCCACGACGACCGCCTTCCGGTGCTCGGGATCGAGCAGGGCGTGCGGGTCCAGCACGACGGTGGAGTGGTCGGTGCCGATGAAGGCGCCCGCCTCGGTGGCGTACGGGGTGTCGTAACCGGTTCTGAGCACATCGCCCGTGAACTGCTCGGCCTGGTCGCTGTAGTCGACGGCGTACGACCGGATCCGGGCGTCCGGGCCTTCGCGCAGCCGGAGTTCGTCGGCGAGCAGGGCGGTCAGGACGGTGGAGTCGATACCGCCGGAGAGGAGCGAGCACAGGGGGACGTCGGCTTCGAGCTGGGCGCGCGCCGCGGTGCTCACCAGGTCGTGGACGCGGGCGACGGTCTCGTCCCGGCCGTCGTCGTGGTACCCGGCCGCCAACTGCCAGTAGCGGCGCTCCCGTACGCCGTCCCGGTCCAGGACCAGCACCCCGCCGGGCTCGACCTCCCGGACGCCGGACCAGATGGTCGGCCCCGTGGTGAACAGCAGGCTGTACGCCTCCCGCAGCCCGTCCGTGTCCACCCTCGGGCGGATCTCCGGGTGCGCGAACAGTGCCTTGGGCTCGGAGGCGAACGCCAGTCCGCCCTCTATGCGCGCCCAGAACAGCGGTTTGACGCCGAGTCGGTCACGCACCAGCAGCAGCCGCTGCGCCCGTTCGTCCCAGACGGCGAAGGCGAACATGCCGTCCAGGTGCTCGGCGACGCCCTCGCCCCACTCGGCGTAGGCACGCAGGACGACCTCGGTGTCGCTGCGGGTGCGGAACTCGTGGCCCAACGTCCGGAGCTGGTCCCGGAGTTCGTGGTGGTTGTAGACCTCGCCGCTGTAACTGAGCACGGCTGTTGGCTCGTTGGCACGGTCGGGCATCGGCTGGCGGCCGCCTTCGATGTCGATGACGGCGAGCCGACGGTGGCCGACCGCGGCGCGCTCACCGAGCCAGACGCCGCCCGCGTCCGGGCCGCGCGGGGCGAGGGTGGCGGTCATGGCCTCGATGACCGGGGCCTGGGTGCGGGCGTCGGTGTGGAAGGACGCCCATCCGGTGATTCCGCACATGGGGGCTACTCCTGGGTGAGGGGTGTGGCGGCGGTCCGCTGCGGCGGTCGCGCGAGCAGGGGTACGGCGAGACAGGCGGCGGTCGCGGCGAGCGCGAGGCCCGCCCGGGCGCCGTCGCCTCCGGGACCCGCAAGTCCCCAGGCCGCCGTGGCCAGTGCCGGGCCGAGCGTGAAGCCGAGGCTGCGGGCGAGTTGAACGGCGGAACCGGCGGTGGCCGCGCGGTCCGGCGGGGCGGCGCCCATGACGAGGGCCTGGGTCGGGCCGCCGTTCAGGCCCATGCCGATCCCCGCGAGCGCCAGCCGCCAGGCGACGTCGGGCGGCGACCAGCCGTCGCCGAGCGGGATGAGCAGCAGGAGACCGGCGGCGGTGAGCGCGGCGCCGCCGGCGGCGACCGGGCGTGCGCCATACCGGTCGGCGAGGCGTCCGCCCACGGGTCCGGCCAGACCCATACCGAGTGGGAAGGCGAGTACGGTCAGGCCGGTCGTCGTGGCGCTGACGCCGTCCTCGCGTTGGAGGTGCAGGGCGACGACGTAGTGCATGGCGGCGAATCCGGCGGCGAGCGCGAGCACCGCGCTGTGTGCCCGGAGCAGTCCCGGGACGTGCAGTAGGCCGGTGAGTGGACGGGCGCCCGGTCCTCGCAGCCACCGCCACAAGGGTGGTACGGCGGCGAGCGCGAGCCACCAGGCGCCCAGGGTCAGCGACAGCAGCAGAAGCGTTACGCCGCTCGCCACCAGCCCGGCGTCCGCAAGGGACCGCCGGTCGGGTTTCGTGAGCCCGCCGTCCCGTGGCATCGCACCCCACGCCACCGCCAACGCCAGTACGCAGAACGGGATCTTGACCAGAAAGATCGCCTGCCAGCCCCAGTGATCGAGGAGCAGTCCGCCCACCGCCGGACCCGTCACCGCCCCGAGGGGGCCGAGGGTCGCGGGCACGCTCATCGCCCGGCCGCGCAGGTGCGGCCGTACGGAACGGATCGCCAGCACCGGCATCAGCACGAACAACACCGCCGCGCACGCGCCTTGGACGAGCCGGGCGGCGATGAGCCAGCCCGCGGAGGGCGCGGCGGCCGAGAAGGCGCTGCACAGGGCGAAGCCGGTGGTCGCGGTGAGCAGGGCGGGCCTGAGGCCCATGCCGTCCAGCCACCGTCCGACCGGCAACAGCAATGCCACCACGGGGAGTTGATAACCCAGTACCGCCCACTGCGCGGTCGCCGCCGACACGTGCAGACCGTCGGCGATGTCCGCCAGTGCCACGTTGACGATGTTCATGTCGAGCATCGCCACGAAGGACAACAGGCCCGCGACGGCGACCAGGGGCCACCGGTCCTCGCGTATGCGACCGGGCTGTGGGTCAGACACCGTTTCCGTCCCTCTTCTCGTGGGCGGGCTGCCGTTCGGTTCGGCACCCTCGTCCCACAAGTCGGGAGGAAACGGCGGTTAGTTCCCGTACATGTCCAAAACTCTCGCCGTGCTGTCCTCCGACGCCCGATGGTCGAAGGCGATCAGCGGGTCGCCGGTGAGGGGGTGGTCGACCACGGCCGCCCGTACGCCGAACACCTCCGCCATGAGGGCGGGCGTGAGAACGTCACGGGGCGGGCCGGAGGCGACCACTTCCCCGGCGTGCAGGACGTGCAGGCGGTCGCAGACGGAGGCGGCGGCGTTGAGGTCGTGCAGGGACACCAGGGTCGTACGGCGGCGCTCGCGCAGCAGGGTGAGGAGTTCGACCTGGTGACGGATGTCGAGATGGTTGGTCGGCTCGTCCAGGACCAGGACGTCAGGGTTCTGCGCGAACGCGCGGGCGAGCAGGACGCGTTGGCGTTCGCCGCCGGAGAGAGCGGTGAACCGGCGCTCGTCCGCGTCCGCCATGCCGACGTCGGACAGCGCCTGCGCCACGATGTCCCGGTCAGTGGCGTCCTCGCCCGCGAACGCCCGCTTGTAGGGGGTGCGGCCCATGGCGACGACCTCGCGGACTGTCAGCTCGAAGTCGCCGCCGCGTTCCTGCGGGAGGGCGGCGACATGCTGGGCCGACCGGATCGGGGAGAGTGTGCGCAGGTCGGTGCCGTCGAGCAGGACCCGGCCGGCGGTGGGCTTCAGATGGCGGTAGACGGTGCGCAGGAGCGTGGACTTGCCGCTGCCGTTCGGGCCGACGAGGCCGGTGATCTCGCCCTCGGCGGCGACGAGATGGGCGCCGGAGACGACCGTTCGGCCGGCGTAGGCGACGTGCAGGTCTTCGATGTCGATCCTCAACTGCCGCTCCCCCGCTGCCGTTCCATCATGTTCGTCCTCAACTTCCGCTCCCCAGCCGTCGGTCGAGCAGGTACAAGAGGGCCGGCGCGCCGAGCAGCGACGTGACCACGCCGACCGGCAGCTCCTGTGTGTCCATCGCGACCCGGCACACGAGGTCGACCACCACGAGGAGCAGCGCGCCGAACAGCGCGGAGACCGGGAGGAGCCGGCGGTGGTCGCCGCCGACGAGGAGGCGGCAGGCGTGCGGCACCATCAGGGCGACGAAGGCGATCGCGCCGGAGACGGCGACGAGGACACCGGTCAGGACGCTGGTCACGGTGAACAGCTCGCGGCGCAGGCGAGTGACGTCGACGCCGAGTCCGGCCGCCGTCTCGTCGCCCATCAGCAGCGCGTTCAGGCCACGGGCTCGCCCCTGAAGGCACACCAGCGCCACCGGTACCGCGACGGCGGGCACCGCGAGCAGTTGCCAACTCGCCCCGCCGAGGCTGCCCATGAGCCAGAACAGCACGCTGTGGGTCTGCTGCTCGTCCCCGGCCTGGAGGACGAGGTAGCTGGTGAAGCCGGACAGGAACTGCCCGATCGCCACCCCGGCCAGCACCAGCCGCAGCGGCGCGAATCCCCCGCCGCGCCGGGCCACCGTCCACACCAGGGCGAAGGTGGCAAGGGCGCCGACGAAGGCCGCGCCGGACAGCCCGAGTCCGAGCGCTCCGCCGGCGCTGACGCCGAGCACGATCGCGGCGACGGCTCCGAGCGAGGCTCCGTTGGAGATGCCCAGCAGATAGGGGTCGGCCAGTGGATTGCGTACGAGCGCCTGGACCGCCGTACCGACGATGCCGAGCCCGGCACCGACGAGCGCGGCCAACAGGGCGCGCGGAACGCGCAGTTGCCACACGATCAGGTCGTCGGTGCCCGGGCGGGGTGCCTCACCGGACAGCCGCCGCCCCACGACCGCCCACACTTCGGCGGGCGGGATGGAGGTCGAGCCCCAGGACACGGCCACCGTGAGCGCGAGGAGCAGGGTGACACCCAGCGCGGCGGCCAGCGGTCCGGCCGGAACGCGGCCCCGTGTCCCGGGTTCCGCGGTCCGGCGCGACAGCACGGACGACACGGCTAGTCGACCTTGCCGGGGTGGACGGCCTTGGCGATCCGCTCCACCGTGTCGGCGTTGTCCACCCCGGCGATGGTGGTCCGCTCGGAGCCGATGCGCAGGAAGTGGTCTTCCTTGACGGCTGTCAGGCCCTTGGTGGCCGAGTTTCCCTTGAGCCACTTCTCGGCCTCGTCGAAAGCGTTCTCGTTGGCGTCGGCGCTGCCCCGGTCGCGGACCCCCAGCTGGATCCAGTCCGGGTTCTTCGCGATGACGTCCTCCCAGCCGACCTGCTTGAAGTCGCCGTCGCAGTCGCCGAAGGCGTTGCGGGCACCGGCGAGCGTGATCACCGCGTTGGCGACCTGGCGGTTGCACACGACGACGGGCTGCTTGGTACCGGCGTCGTAGTCGAAGAAGAAGTACGTCGGACGCTCACCCCCGGGCGTGTCACCGACCGCCTGCTGAACGGCGTCCACCTTCTCCCGCATCCCGGCGACGAGTTTCTTCGCCTCGGCGCTCGTGCCGGTGACCTCGCCCAGCGTGGTGATGTCGTCCTCGACGGCGGTGAGGTCGGTGACCGGCTTCTTGCCCATCGCGGCGCAGGCGGTGGACTTGAGGTAGATGTGCTGGATCCCGGCCGCCTTGAACTCCTCCTCCGTCGGCGCGTCGCCCATACCGCCGCCCATGGCGTCCATGGACGCGAAGGTGTCGAGGTAGACGTCCGCGCCGGAGCCGAGCAGCTTCTCCTTCGGGATGACGGTGTCGCTGAGCACCGGCACCTTCTGCGCCTGCGTGTCGAGCGCGGCGGGCAGCGTGCCCTTGCCGGGCGGGAAACCGGTTCCGATCACTTTGTCGCCGGCGCCGAGCCGGAGCAGCAGTTCCAGGCTGGAGGCGTTGCTGGTGACGATCTTCTCCGGGGCGGCGGAGAACGTGGTCTTCGCGCCCATGCAGTCGGTGACGGTCACGGGCTCGGCACCCGCCGCGCTCCCGCCGGCCGAGTCCGTCTCCGTATCACCGCAGCCTGCCAGGAGCAGACCGCCGAGCACGGCGGCGGCCGTACCGCACTTCACACGAGAACGCATCGAACTTCTCCCGATCCACGATCCACTTGATACGCGGGCGACTGTCCGTCACCCGGTGCAGTAGTCGGGGTCGGGGGCGGATGAGTTCCCGGGGGCCGACGGCGAGACCTCGCCACCGGCCCCCGTGCCGCCCCGTTCCCGGGGCCTACGCCGCCACCAACGCGGCGTGCTCCGCCCGCGGCAACGGCTCCTCCGCCTCCGCCAGCAGATCCATCAGCGTCGCCCGCGCGCGAGCGACCCGCGAGCGCACCGTCCCCACGGGACAGTCGCTCACCTCGGCCGCCTCCGCGTACGGCAGTCCGAGCAGCTGGGTGAGGACGAACGCCTCCCGGCGCTCGTCCGGCAGCCCCGCCAGCAGGTCGAGCAGCGCGATGCCGTCGTCGAACCCGGGCAGGTCCAGCGGCTGGGCCAGCTCGATCGCCAGCTGCCAGTCCGGTACGTCGGACAGGCGGGGCCGGGCGGCGGCGTACCGGTAGCGGTCGATCACCGCGCGCCGGGCGATGGACAGCAGCCAGGAGCGGGCCGAGGAACGGCCCTCGAAGCGGTGCAGGCTGCCGAGCGCCCGCAGGAACGTGTCCTGCGCCAGGTCGTCGACCGCCTGGGGATCGGCGCAGAGATGGGCGACGTACCGCAGGACGTCGCGGTGCAGCGCGCGGACGAACTGCTCGACGGCGTCGGGGTCTCCGCCGCGGGCGGCGAGCGCCCAGGCGGTTATCGAGTCGTCGAGGGTTGCCTGGTCAATGACTTCCGTCTGGCCAATTACTTCCCTTCTGCCGTTCTTGTCGCACGAGGGAGGCAGGGCAGGAGTGATCACCTGGTGTCCTTCTCGGTCATCCAGAATCGGACCGACGGCGCACGTATGTGGGTGCGGCGGTCCGGTCAGTGGGGATACGGCCGTACGACGCCTTCGCGGACGTACGACCGAGGCCCGAGGCGCACACGGGCGGCCTCGGGTTACCGGCTGTCTTCAGATGACAGCGGTCCCCAGGGGCGGACCCCGAGAGGTGATCGCGTGGACGAGGAGGAGAAGCCGCGGCGCCCGCTCGGAGCGCCGACGGCGCACGACGAGGCGTGGGCGGTGCGGCGGGGTCGGCAGCGCGAGCAGCAGCCGCAGGGGCGCGGCCAGCCATCCGGCGACGGCGCGCAGGATGCGGAAGGCGGCCTGTTCGCCGTATGCCAGCCACAGGCCGCTGAGCAGCGCGGCGAGCAGGTGGGCGGCGAGCATGCCGATGGACGACGAGCCACCCATGAACAGGGACGACATGGAGGACATGGAGTGCGAAGCCGTATGCCCCATGTGATCCATGTGGCTCATATCCATATGGGCCATGCCCATATCCATGTCCGAGTTCATGGAGGTCGAGCCGCTCACCGACTGCGCGTACGAGAACGCCTGGTGCAGCGCGGTCTGGGCGACGACCACGACGGTCACGACGAGGGCGAGCCCGCGTTCACGGCCCGCCAGGCCCCAGCCGACGACGCCGGTCCCGGCCACGCCCGCGGCCAGCGTCCAGGCGGGCACGTGGGCGCCGGACATCAGGACGTGGCCCAGGGCGGCGAGCAGCACACAGACGGCCGCGAACACCGCGGCCCGTACTGTGCGAGAACACCACCCTGCTGTCATGGCGTCTCATCCTCGCATCCTGACGTCCACCGTCACGCCTGGGTACGGATATGACCCGTTCCCCCACTCGCCCCGAGGCGTGTGATCCACGCCACGACAACTCTCGGGAACCTACCGGGTTTCGGGGCCGACGTCTGCAGGGCGGGCAGGTCACGAACCTGGCCGTACCACGACCGCGGGGACGTGCACCGGATCGCTGTGCCGGAAGTGCAGTGTGAACGCCACGAGGTCGCCGGTCCGCCAGTCGGCGCCCGCTCGCAGGGTCGCGTCGACGCTCTGCGGCGACATGGACAGCTCGCCGCCCGCGGGCACGGCGGCGGACTCCACCTCCTCGGCGTAGGCGGCCCCGCTGCCGGTCATACGGTGGCGGCTGAGCGTGATCTCACCGCGGACGTCGGTCGAGGTGATCCGGACCAGCCGGTCGTCGGCGCCGCCGGAGTTGGCGATGTCGAAGAAGGCCGCGGTGTCCGTGGTGTCGCCGTACGGCAGGAACACGCGCGCGTTCGAGACGCTGACGCGGGGCGGGGCCCCCGCCTTTCCGGCACTCACCCAGGCCGTCAGGCCGGCCAGCGCGACGCTGCACGCGGCGACCGGGACGAGGGCGGCGAGCAGGGTGTCGGTGAGGCGGCGGCGGGTGGGGCGCCAGACATGGGTAGTCGTCATCGCGTACGGCCCCCCGCTCGCGTCGGCTGCCAGGCCCGCAGCCGCAGGCTGTTCCCCAGTGTCCGTGGTGTCGCCGTACGGCAGGAACACGCGCGCGTTCGAGACGCTGACGCGGGGCGGGGCCCCCGCCTTTCCGGCACTCACCCAGGCCGTCAGGCCGGCCAGCGCGACGCTGCACGCGGCGA
>NZ_JBQQBS010000119.1:0-9872 GCF_052245395.1 Streptomyces sp. 4N124 | reverse complement strand
ACCGGTCCTGGAGGCCACCTCCCCGGCAACGGGGAGGCGCCCGCCACCCGAGGACCTGCGCGAGCTGTACGGGACCGCCATCCCCGCGCTGGTGCTCTATCCGATGGGCTGAGCGAGCGTCTGCGGGCGGGGCGGCTGTCGGCCACCCCGCCCGGAGGCCGCCAACTCCCCCTTTCCCGAGGCCTTTTCCTGGCCACGGTCCTCACGAAAGCGACGTGTCACCGCCATGTCCGCCCCAGCACAAGCTCCCCGGGAAGGACCGCAGGCCCCGGCGCTGGTCATCAGCGACAGCACCGACGACGATCCGGTCGGCCTGCGGACGAGCCCGGTCCCCCGTCTGCACCTGCCGTCGCCGTTGTTCAGCACCGAGGAGTACCACCGTGCTCCGCTCGTGCTCCTGGACGAGTCGAGGGAGGACATCGAGGGCTACACGCTGTACGACGCAGACATCTCCCGCTGCGTGATCGCGCCCCGAAATCCCAGCCTCTCGGACGCCGAGGAGTGCGCGGAGGCGAACAGCGCGGCGGTGTTCCACGCGATGCGGGGGCCTGACGACGAGGGCCTGCCCTGCATGGAGATCGCGGGCATCCTCGTGTTCGCCTACCTCGACGCCGACCGCGGGGCCGTACGGATCTCCGTTCATCTGGACACCACCGACGAGCAGTTGGTCCGGGCCGACGGCACGGTGCCGCTGCTGGTGGAGATCGAGGACGCCACGGTGTTCGACAACCTCACCCCGCCGCCGGCCCCGGCGGAGCCGACCGGGTGGAAGAAGTGGATCTGGCGGCTCACCCGCCGCATCGCACACCACGACGGCAGCATGCGACGGCACGGGGGTTGACCCACAACCAAAAGACACTTTTATTTTTAATAGGAGCGTCCGCATGACCTCGACCGTCACGCACGTGTCCGGCACCGTCGCCAGTGACGTGGAAGTCCGCTTCACCCAAGACGGCATCGCCGTCTGCCGGTTCCGCCTCACCGAGACCCCCACCCAGTGGGACGCCACCGCACAGAAGTGGCGTGACCTGAAGCCAATCCCCTACATCTGCACCGCCTGGCGGGATCTGGCCACCAACGCCGCCGAATCCCTCGTCGACGGCGTCAACGTCCTGGTCAAGGGGCGCATCACCGGGTTCAAGGACTACTCCATCTACCTGAGCGTCGACGACCTCGGCGTCAGCCTGCGCAGGCGCATCGCCTACACCGAGACCAGCCTGCCCAGTCCGATCGCCGCCCGCCCGGTCACCGCACCCACGTCGCCTCAGCCCGCCGCCGTGTCCCGCCCGGCCGCCGGGCGACCGGGCAGCCCACCCGCCTGGTGGGAGCAGAAGCGGGCCTCCCGCTGGTCCTAGCCCGGCTCTTCCACCGCAGCCGCCGACTGCACTCCCCCTTCCCGTCGGCCGCCTGCCACACCCCCTTCGCCCGCCCCAGCGCGGCACCGGTTCGCCTGCCGGTGCCGCGCCCTGCCCGAAAGGCCAGCCGTCCATGCCCGCGCACGCCCTGTCCGAACGAGCCGCACGCGCCGCGCTCGCCGCCCACTTCACCCCCGGTCAACTCACCGCCGATCTCGACGAGTTCACCCCCGGCCGAGGTGTGGGACCGGCGTGTCCGCGGCGACGGCAGCGGGCGCCTGGCCCACTACCGGCCGCACGAGGAACTCGCCCAAGCGGAGCTGACCTGCCCGTTCGTCATCCCCTCGGACGAGGAGTGGCCCACCGCCCTCGCCGAACCGGGGCCTGCCTGCCCGCTGGGCCTGTGGGTCCGCGGCCGCGAGCGGACTGCCGCGGCTGACCGACAGCGCGGTCGCCGTGACTGGCAACCGGCTCCCCAACCGAGCAGGCCGTCACCCGCGCGCGACTTCGCCACCGCCCTCGCCGAGGCCGGTCACACGGTCACCGCCACGCTCGCCTACGGCATCGACTCCACCTGGACGGCGCCCACCCCCACGCGCACGCGCCGCTGCTGCGCTCCATCCTCGACAGCGGCGGCGCGGCGGTCAGCCTCGGCCGGCCCGGCACCGCGGCCAGCGGCGCGACACTGAAGGCCAGCGCCGTTCTGCTGGCCGCGCTCGCCCGGCCGGTGATCCTCGTCGAGGCCCTGGACCGCGTCGAGGCGATGTACGCGGCCGAGACGGCCGTCGACGTCCACCGCCCCCTGCTCGCCGCACCCGCCACCGGCGACGTCCGCTTGAGCGGCAACGCCCGCCTCATCGACGGGCAGCTCGCCGTGAACAGCCCGGACCCCCGTCTCGCGGTCGCCCTGCCGCACGCACGCGTGGCCCGCGCCGGCGACATCGAGGAGGGCGACAGACACAGTCGAAGGCCGATCCGAGCAGGTGGTCAAGACCTGGCTCGAGGCCCAGACACCAGCGTTCCGCGACGGGATCGAGATCGTGGCCATGGACGGCTTCACCGGCTTCAAGACCGCCGCAGCTGAAGAAGTACCCGACGCAGTCGCGGTGATGGACCCGTTTCATGTTGTCGCCGTGGCCGGCGATGCGCTGAACCGATACCACCAACACGTCCAGCAAGACACCTGCGGGCACCGCGGCCGGGTCGGTGATCCGCACTACGGCATCCGCCGAGGGCTGCGCACCGGTGTCAGCCTACTCACCGACCGCCAACACGCCCGACTCACCAGCGTATTCACTGCCGATGAGCACGCCGTGGTCGAGGCGACCTGGGATGCCTACCAGCGCATCGTGTCCGCCTACCGGCAACCCGACCGCTGCGCCGGCAAGACCGAACTCGCCGCCGTCATCAAGACGATCAGCCACGGCGTCCCAGCCGGACTGCCCGAACTGAGTCGACTCGGCAGAACACTGAAACAGCGCGCCGCTGATGTGCTGGCCTACTTATCAGTACATCGAGTCGGCGGCCGCTTCCTGCAACTCGGCGGCCTTCACGGGGTGTGAACCAGATACGCGTCCGGCCCGGGTTGGCATCAGCGCCCATCTGTAAAATTCCGTTGAGCGTTTGCCCAGATCAGATTTCGAATGAGTGGCTGTGCACGCGACTGCGGATGCCGTTTCGCGATGGCTGTGGGAGTCACTGCCTGACCGAGTTTCCGCTGCCAGTTTGTTTCGACGCCAATTGAGGGCTTTCGGTGAGAGCGGATCGTCCCGCAACCTGCGCTCGATACCGCCCCGGTGTAGTGCCGAACTCCCGTTGGAAGGCGTGTGAGAGTGCGTACGGGCTGCCGTAGCCGACCCGGCCGGCGATGGCGGCCAGGGTTTCCTGGGTGTCGCGGAGCAGGGTGGCGGTGAGGATCACGCGCCACCAGGTGAGGTACGCCATCGGAGGGCGGCCGACCAGAGTGGTGAACCGGCGCGCCAGGGTGGGACGGGAGACGCCCGCCTCTGCGGCCAGGAGGTCGTTGCTCCACGGCGCGGCCGGGTTCGAGTGCAGCGCCCGCAGGGCGGCGGCCGTCACCGGGTCACCCAGTGCGCCAGGCCAGGCTCCGCTGGTGGTCTCGGTCATCCAGGAGCGGATCATGTAGACGAGGAGGAGGTCGAGCAGGTTCGGGAGCGCCACGCAGGAACCGGGCCGCATCTCGTCCAGCTCACCGGCGAGCAGATCGATCGCGGCACGGAGTTCGAGGTGGCTGCCTACTCGGCTGGGAAGGTGGACGACTTCAGGCAGCTCTGTCATGAGCGGGTGCATGCGGCTGCAGTCGAGCCAGTACTTGCCGCAGAGCATCTCCGTCTCGTCGCGATCAGGCCGGGCTCGCGGCCCTGTCCCCGCAAGCCATTGCTCGAACGGCACCGCCCTCTCCTCCGCGACCGCCCCATCGACGGGGGAATCGGCGATCACATGGCCTGTGCCATGAGGCAGCAGCACCGCGTCACCCACGCCCAGAGGTATTGAGGCGCCGCCATCGGTCAGTAGCCAGCAGCTGCCCTTCAGGACGACGTAGAAGCCCGCGCCGTCATACGGGTCCAGCCGCGCGCACCAGCTCCCGCTCATCCGCACCCGGTGGAACCAGGGGTGCCCGAGGTGCACGGCAGAGATCGCATCGCTCACCACATCCATCCGCCCAGGATATCTCCCGTATGAAGTATGAGATGGATACGTATTTTATTGAGCTGGATGCGCATTGAGAGGATCGTTCGACCTTCCTTAAGGTCGATCACGTGACGAGCGAGAACGAAAGTGTGCAGAGCATGGTGCTGGGGGATGTCGAAGTCATCCGGGTCGTTGAGTGGCACGAACCGTTCCTGCCCACCTCCGGCATGTTCCCGGGAACCGGCGCCGATGTATGGAAGGACAACGAGGACTGGCTGGCACCGGACCACTGGGAGCCGGACAGCGACTTGGTGGTGCTTGCTCTGCAGAGCTGGGTGCTGCGCAGCGGTGGGCGGACCGTCCTGGTCGACACCGGAGCAGGGAACGAGCGCGAGCGACCGGGCATGGGGCCGTTCCACCAATGTCAGGGTGATTTTCTCGGCCTCCTGGCAAGGGCCGGCGTTCGCCCGCAGGATATCGACGTCGTCGTCAACACCCACCTCCACGTCGATCACGTCGGCTGGAACACCGTCGACGCAGACGGGGAATGGGTACCGACGTTCCCCAACGCCCAATACCTCATTCCTGCCGCAGACGACTTCCACTACGGTCCGGACAACGCGTACGGGAACGGCGCGCAGGCGGTCGACCGCCTGATCTACGAAGACAGCATCGCGCCCATCCACCAGGCCGGACAGGCCGTGCTGTGGGACAGCCTCCACCGCATCGACGAACACCTCACCCTGGAGTCCGCACCCGGTCACACTCCCGGCTCATCCGTGCTGCGACTCGCATCCGGGAGCGACCGGGCGGTCTTCGTCGGAGATCTGCTGCACAGCCCGGTGCAGATCCTGCACCCCTGCTGCAACAGCAACGCCTGCCTGGCCCCGGAACAAGCGGTGGCCAGTCGCCGTCGGATTCTCGGGCGGGCGGCTGATGAACGGGAGCTGCTCGTCCCCGCGCACTTCGGTGGTGCGGGTGCCCTGGAAGTCCGACGGAACAGTGATGGGTTCGCCCTCGGCCCATGGGCAACAGCTGGCCTGAAGAAGAGTGCGTCCGCCTTTGAGTGACTCGTGGCCCCACCCCGCTCACCGCCCGCGAGCGCGAGGCCCTCAACGCCTCGGCGGACGGCGCGACCGTCGCCCTGGCGTCGAGGTTGAGGAGACCGAGGACTTCGAGCGGATGGAGCGCGACGTCCACGCCGCCTTACGCAAGCCGCCCACATGGGACTCCAAGGCCCGGACCGGGCCGGGCGAGTTCCTGCACAGCGCCGCCGGTGCGATGGCTGCAGCTGACCACCACACCGGCGCTCACCCCCATCTGGGAGGGATACTCAATGACGATGGCGACGACCCAGCGCATCCTCGACCTCGCTGCGGCGGCACCGGCCAGCCACGGCGAGGACCTGGTGCTGTTCCTGGGCGAGGCGAACGAGCTGTACCAGCAGGGCCTGCAGGTTCTGTACCGGGAGGTGGCAGAGCGCCTCGGCGGACTGGCCACCGCGGACCTGATGTTCGCTGCGGAGACGGCCGGCATGCCCTGTGATGCCTCACAGGACCGCGACGAGGTGATCCTGCTGCTGGCCCTGGTCCAGTGGGAGATGACACCGGCCGCCATGGCGTACACGGAGATGGCCGAGGATGCCGCGCGCCGCGGTGTCTGCCTGATTCCCAAGGAGTGAGCCGTGAGCGCGGCCGCGCGCGAGAATCCTTGAACCGCGGACTGGACCTCCAACCGAAACTCCTGCCATTATTTGCGTTGTGAGCCGGGCGGGCCGGCGCACCTCTGACAGGACGGACGGTTCTGCCATGACCTCGCGCCGGGAGCCTCGCCTGGCCGACGCTGCCGAGATTGCGGCCGAACAGGGCCTGACGCCTGCGCGGATCACCGGCCTGTACACCGAGCGCGCTGAGAACGCCTCCGGCGAGACATTCCCCGAGCCCGTCGACAAGCGCGGCCGTGCCCGTCTGTGGGACCACGCGGAGGTGACCAAATGGTTCGCCCGTCGCGCGCCGGCGCGACTCGCCGAACACACACCGCCCTCCCGGGACCCGGAGGAATTGCTCAACGCCGCAGACGCCTCGAGGTACCTCGGCTACAAGAACTCCAACCAGGTCACTACCTTCGTGCGCGACCACCCCGGCTACTTCCCCGAACCGGACGTCGTCGAAGAGAAGGGCACGGCCGAGAACCCTTACCGCCGGCAGCTCTGGAAGGTGCAGACCCTGCAGGCGTGGATGGCCACCCGGCCCGGCCGCGGAAGACGAGCCGGAGCCAAGGAGGCACCGACCCTGCCCGACGTTCCCGTCGACGGCGATCCCGACGAACTTCTGGGGGCGAGCCAGGCGGCCGCCCTGCTGGGGTACAAGAGCGTCGGCTCCTTCTCCAGCAGCCTGTCCCAGGGCAACCTTCCGCTGTTGAAGACCACGGACGGGGTCGCGGAGAATGCCGGGCGCCAGAACGGGCGTCGGCGGTGGACGCGCCGGCGCATCCTCGAGCAGGCCGCCCAGCGGTCCAAGAAGTAGTACCCGGCGGTGAGCGGACCTCCGCGCACCGCCCCGTGAACGCGGCAGCCAGTTTGGGGAGTTGGTCCCTTGCGGGCCGGTTGTCGCACGATGGCCGGCATGGCGTGGCTCGCCACCACGCCCCGCAGCAGCATCCGCTGCTGCGGACCGGCCATCCCTTCTTCCAAGACCGCTTCCGCCCAGTGATCCGTCGTGGTCGCGGGTGTCCCTTCGCGCAGTCGCGTGATCGGGGCCGTGGATCCCCGACCATGGCCCCGACCACGAGAGCGTTCTTGGGTCGTGACCTTGGTCGGGGTCTCGTGGTCGGGGGTCGGGTCGAGGGCTGACGGTTGCCTCCTCTGCATGACCCGTTCCTCATCAGGTGTCCCGGCCGCCGAGCTGGCTCCAAGCCCTGCTGAACCGCTGCGCTTGCAGGTCCTGACCGCGCTCGCCCTGCACCGCATGGCCACGACCGGCCAGTTGCGCCAGATGCTGCGGCCGGACGGCTCGCGCCAGTTGCTCTCCCGCGTGCTGAACACGCTGCGCTCCACGGGCTTCGTCGACCTCACCCCTGTTCCCGAGTCGAACCGATCGCGTACGCACGCCTGGTACCTCACCCCGGAGGGGGCGCGTCTGACCCGCGATCTGCCGGTCCTGCGGGGGCGTCCGCCGTACCCCATCACCTCGACAACCGCAGCATCGCTGAAGACGCCGCACACACTGACCGTCGTACGGTCCCACCTGCCGTTTGCGGCAGACGCCCGCCGACTAGGGCACGAGCACGGCCCGTGGGACTGGACCCCTGAGGTAACTCACCCCATCGGGGAGGGCGAGCGGCTCGTTGCCGACGCCGTTATGCACTACACCGTCGTCGAGGGCGAACACCGGCGGAAGCTGCGCGCGTTCGTCGAGGTCGATCGCAGCACCATGAGCAGCGAACGCCTCGCCGCGAAACTGATCGAGTACGCCAGGCTGTACCAGTACGAAGCGCAGCCCGTCGGCCGCCGCAGGTCGACCACCACCGGCCCTGCCTGGCTCCGCTGGTATCCCGTCTTTCCCCGCGTGCTCTTCATCCTCACCGGCGCCTCCCGCACCAGGCTGGAACACCGGATCAGCGACCTGAGGGCGATGGTCGCCCAGCACCTGCTCGTTGCAGCCCTCTCCCGCGAAGTCCCGCTCGGCGCCTGCGTGCTGCATGACATCGAGGAGCGCGGTCCGTCCGGGTCGGTGTGGGTGCCGTTGACTGGGGGCGAGCCTCGCCCGTGGACCGACTTGTGATCACGTCGAGCGCGCCTTCCGCGTCGAGGAGTCGGACCAAGGGCCACCGAAGGTGACCTCTGGGTCTTCGACGCCGTTATGCGCGGTGGCCCGGGCTCTAGGCGTGCTGTTCGGACAGGTTAGTGACGCGACTGCCTGGTGTTTGGCCACTGATTCCGGTGTGGGGTCGCGGGCCCACGAGTGGGGGCGGCATGAACAGACCAGCCGCCCTTGCCCTGGAGGCCGTCGCTCATGCCGGGGCTGCAGCCCATAGCCCGTATCGACCCTGCGGCGGCCAGAAGCCCTCTATACACGCAACGTATAATCGCTGTGTATAGTGGCGCGCCATGACGGAGACCTACCTGCTGCCGATCCGCACGGCAGCGCTGCTCTTCCCGGCGATCGCGTTACTGACGTTCGTGCCGACGGCGATCGTCCTCTACCGGCGGCACGGCGTCATGACCCGCTGGCGGGTGCTGTCGGTGTACGGCGGCGGGTACTACGCGCTCTCCGCCTTCTGCATGACGGTCGTGCCGCTGCCATCGCCGTCGGTGGACGTCTGCGCGGCATACCCGTCCTTCCGCGAGCCGCAGTTGACGCCGGGCACCGCCTTCGCCGACATCTGGAAGGAGGCACACCACCGGGTCACGCTCGACGCGCTCGTGCTGCACAACTCGGCCGTCTGGCAGACCGCGTTCAACCTGCTCCTGCTGCTGCCGCTCGGAGTGTTCGTACGGATCCACTTCCGGCGCGGGCTCGTTGCGGCCACGATCGCCGGATTCGCGGGATCGCTGTGCCTCGAACTGACCCAGTACAGCGGGCTGTGGGGTCTCTACGCGTGCCCGTACCGCCTCTTCGCCGTCGACGATCTCATCGTCAACACGGCGGGCGCGGCCCTCGGCTGGGCGGCCGCCGGGCCTGTGGCCCGGGCCCTGCCCGACCTGGACAGCCTGGACGACCGCGCGCTCGCCCCGCTCGCCGCCGGCAAGGTCCCCTTCGGCCGCCGCCTGCTCGCGCTGCTGCTGGACGTGACGGGCGTCGGCCTGCTCACCAGCGGCGTCGCGGGCGTCGCGTACGTCGTGCTCGGTGCGGAGGCGGTGCTGTGGGTGCCACCGGTCATCCTCGGACTGTGGTTCGTCGTCGTCCCGTGGCGGACGGGCGCGACGCCGGGCAAGCACGTACTGCTGCTGCACCTGGTCACGGCTGACGGCGGGCGGCCGGGGCCCGCCCGGCTCGTCCTGCGCGCCGCGCTGCTGGGTCCGCCGCTGGCGGTCGTATGGCTCGCCGCGGGGGCGATCCTTCCCGACTACCCGGCATCCCCTGCCGACGCCTCCGCGCTCATCGAGATCGCGGGCCGGGTCGGCTACCGGGACGTGGCTTACAGCCTGGCCGCGGATCCGGTCGCCGGGCTCGTCCTGCTGCTGTCCCTGGCCGCCTGTCTGGCTGTGATCGGCGCCTATGCGAGGGCGGTTCGCCTCCACCCCGAGGGCCTCGGCCTGCACGAGCTCCTCTCCGGCGTCCGCAACCGTGCCCTCCCGCACGCGCGGGCGCGGGAAGGCGCGGGGACGGGGACGCGGGGCCGACTGGACGTGCCGGGTCCGGCGAGCTCTCGCGCCCCGCTCGCCTCCGGCACGACTACCCGACCGAGCCGGGCACAGGAAGTCGGGGGCGGCAGGGTGGGTCCTCCCTACTAGGCGGTGTCTTCAAATGATCTTGATTGGTGGATCATGGTCGGGTGATACCTCGACATGAACTGTCGGATGCCGAATGGGAGTTCGTCCGGCCGCTATTACCCGCCGCGTTATGGGGCAGGAAACGGCTGGACGACCGCACCGTGCTCAACGGGATCGTGCGCAAGTTCCGTACCGGGACGGCTTGGCGGGACGTGCCCGAGCGGTACGGTCCGTGGGCCACGCTGGACACCCGGTTTCGCCGGTGGGCCCTGGACGGCACGTTCGAGCGGATGCTCCAGGCCGCCTAGGTGTGCTGTCTCGGGAGGTTGGTTCCATGGCTGGACACAGCCTGGGGCGCGTGGGGACCCCTCCCGGAGCCAGATCCCTACGCTCGCGACATGTGCTCAGGACCGCAGGCAATCCGGCGCGGT